>CALKJX010000242.1 GCA_937995555.1 uncultured Elioraea sp. | reverse complement strand
CTTCAGACCGCCATACGCGGCCTTCCACTTGCAGAGCGCCTGATCGCTGATCCCATGCTTCCGGCACAGCTCCGCCGCCGACCGCCCCGCCTCATGCTCCTTCAGGATCCCGAGGACCCGAACCTCGGTGAACCGGCTCCGGCGCATCGTCCGCTGCTCCTCGACGGACCCAACTCGTCCCCGGCCGGAACCTCCGGGAGCACGTCAACCCAACCCCACCAACTAAGCGATCTGGCGCGCGCCGATCTCGACGATGCGGCGATAGAGTTCTGCGCCCCAGATCCTGGTGCCGAGCTCGTCACGCACCTTCTGCGTGGCGGCGATGAAGGGCGCCTTGTCGGGATAGGTGATCGCCAATCCCGCGGCACGGAACTTGTCGAGGACCTCCGTCGCCTGGCCCGGCATGATCGAAGCAGCCGCGGTGCGGCTCTCGGACTCGGCACGGCGCAGCAGCTCGCGGTCAGCGGCGCTCAGGCGGTTCCAGAACGGCTCGCCCACCATCACGTAGGCGGGTTTGGCGATGTAGTCGATCATCGCCACGCATTTCTGCACCTCGAAGAACTTCGAGGCCCAGATCGTCTCGATCGGGTTCTCCTGCCCGTCCACCACGCCGAGCTGCAAGGCCTGATAGACCTCGCTGAACGCCATCGGTGTCGGGCGTGCGCCCAGCGCGGCGATCGACTGCACGTAATAGTCCTGCTCGGGGCTGCGCAGCTTCAACCCGCGCAGATCCTCGATCGTGTTGATCACCTTGTTGGCGCTGATCTGGCGCGGATTGCGCGGCTGGAACCCCAAGAGACGCACGCGCCGGCGCCGCACCAGATCCTCCTGCCACTTCGCCGACTCGGGCAGTTCGAGCACAGCGAGATGGTTCGCCAGCCCCCGCATCAGATAGGGCAGGGCGAGATACTCGATCTCGCGGATGCCGGGATCGCCGCTCGCCATCACCTGCGTGGTGTTGGTCGCGAGCTGTGCCAGCATCTCGGCCGGCGTGCCGAGCTGGTTGCCGCCATAGACCGTGACGCGCAGCCGTCCCTGCGCCCCGGCCTCGACCACCTCCTTGAACTTCGTCGCGGCGACGAACTGCGCCTCGCCCTCGCGCGCCCAGGTGCCGAACCGGATCTCGGTCCCCTGCGCGACGGCGGCGTTGGCGACGAACGGCGCCGCAAGGGCGCCCCTCAGGACGGTCCGACGGTCGAGCCTCATGGTCTCCCTCCCTGGCTGCGCGGATCGATGGTCTTGAGATGCTCCACCAGCGCGACCGTCGTGGCAACGATGTGATCGGCGAAGGCCCGGCCGGCCTCGGCGGAGGCGAGCGCCGGGTCGCCCGAGACGATGCCGTTGTCGCAGTGGTCGGTCACGTCGATCGGCACGTTCACGTCCATCCCCTTGAATCGTACCGCCGCGAGCCCCGCCGTCGGCAGGCCGAGCAGCATCCGCCCCGGGTTCGGCGCCTGCGCGAGATCGGGGCGCATCAGCCCGGGGAACACGTGCAGATAGACCGAGGTCATCGGGTCGGCGCCATGGCCCTGCGCGCGGCCCGCGTTCTCGCCATGCGCGGCCTTCCACAGCTCCGGCGGGATCATGCGCCACACATTCACCCACGGCACCACCACGCCGCGCTCGGCGCGCAGCACGCGCAGCGTCTCGTCGACCAGCGGGTGATTGCCGGAATGGCCATTGAACACGAGAAGCCGGTCGAGCCCGTGGTCGAGGAAGCTGTCGCACACGTCGCGCAGCACGGCACGGAACGTACCCGCGCGGAACTGGATGCCGCCGGGGACAGGGCGGAAGTAGTCGGCGTAGCCGAATGGGATGGTCGGCGCGACGACAGCGCCCGCCTGCGCGGCGATGCGGTCGGCCAGCGCCTCGGTCAGCATCCAGTCGCCCATCGGGCAGATCGGCCCCTGCTCCTCCTGGCTGCCGAGCGGGATCAGGATCACCGGCTTCTCGTGCGCGATCCGCTCGGCGAACTCGAGAAACGTCATGTCCTTCAGTCGGTGCTTGGGCATCGTGGGTCCTCGTGCATCAGGCGGGGCCGAACACCAGGTCGGGGATCAGCAGGCTGATGCCGGGGATGTAGGCGATCAGCAGGATCGCGACGGCGAGCGGGATGTACCAGGGCAGCATCGCGCGCAGCATCTCGCCGAAGCCGATCCCGGCGATGTCTTGGGCGATGAACATCAGCACGCCGACGGGCGGGGTGCCGCCGCCGACGATGAGCACGAACACCATCAGCACGCCGAAGTGCACCGGATCGATGCCGAAGGAGGCCACCACCGGTGCGAGGATCGGCGCGAGCACGATCTCGGCCGAGGACGCGACCATGAACATCCCGACCGCGAGCAGGAACACGATCATGATCGCCATGATCACCTGCGGATCGGTGCTGATGCCGGCGAGGGCTGCGGCTAGGGTCTGCGGCACCTGCTCGCGCAGCATCACCCACGAGAATGCCGAGGCGATCGCGACGATGAACAGGATGCGCGCGCTCGCCAGCCCGACATGGATGAACAGCGCGCCCGCCTGGGCGATCGAGACGTTGCGGTACACCACCATGCCGAGAATGAGACCATAGAGCACGGCGACCGCAGCGGCCTCGGTGGGCGTGAACACGCCGGTCAGGATGCCGCCGACGATGATGCCGGGCAGCAGCACCGCCGGCACGCCGCCACGCGCGGCCGCGGCCGCCTCGCAAAGCGTCGCGCGCGGGTAGCGTGGGAAGTCATGCCGCGCGGCCATGATCCAGGCGAACACCATCTGCACCAGGATGATGGTCACCCCCGGCAGGATGCCGGCGAGCAGCATCCGCCCGGCCGAGACGTCGGCCAGGGCCGCGTAGATGATCATCGCCGTCGAGGGCGGTATGATCGGCCCGACGATCGCAGAGGCGGTGGTCACGGCGGCGGCGAATCCGGCCGGATAGCCTTCGCGTTTCATCGACGGGATCAGGATCGAGCCGAGTGCGGCGACATCCGCGGTGGCCGAGCCCGACATGCCGGCAAAGATCATCGAGGAGAGGATGTTGATCTGTGCAAGTCCGCCGCGGAGATGGCCGACCATGGCGCGGGCAAGCGCGATCACCCGGTCGGTCAGCTTGCAGGCGTTCATCAGTTCGCCGGCGAGGTAGAAGAACGGGATCGCGAGGATCAGGAACGAGTTGACCGCGGCGGTGGAGCGCTGCGTCAGCATGCCGATGTCGATATCGGCAGCGAACAGGTAGAGCGCCGAGATCGCCCCCATGGCGAAGGCCACCGGCAGCCCGGCCATGAGCAGGACCACCATCAGCCCGAGCATCAGCGCGGCGGTCACAGCGGTTTCGATCCGTCGTCGGGCGAGTCGCGCCAGCCGCCGGCGATGCGGCGGAGGATCAGGAAGACGATGATGAGGGCCGCGCCCACGGCGGCCGGAGCGCGCACCCAGGCGGCGCTGAGTCCGGTGGCGCCGAGCGAGGCCCAGCTCTCGATCTCGATGATCTCGAGTGCGAACCAGCCCATGGCGGCGAAGAAGGCAACGGCGACGGCGAGGTTGAACCAGCGCACGGCGCGGCGGGCCACGGGGGGCAGGGCCTTGAAGAGCACATCGACGTCGAGGTGCTTGCCGTCGAAGGCGACGGCGGCGGCGCCGAGGAACACCATCCAGACGAGCAGGAGCTTCGAGAGTTCCTCGCTCCAGATCAGCGGCGCGCCGACCAGGTAGCGGAACCCCACCTGGGCGATCGTGAGCGCAACAATCGCGGCGAACAGGACGCCGACGACGAGTCGGAGCGGCTTGGCCAGGTCGGGGAGGAGGTTCATGGGATAGGGGTCTGGGGGAAGGGCCAATGGCCCTTCCCCCGGGTTATGTCTTGATGGGGGAAAGGGCCATTGGCCCTTCCCCCCAAGCCCCCCAACCCTTCTCTCACGCCTGCGAGACGAACTTGACGTTCAGGTACGCCTCCAGCCCCTCGATGCCGCCCTCGCTGCCATGGCCCGAGTCCTTGATGCCGCCGAACGGCGTCTCCGGCGTGGACACGGCCAGGCTGTTCACGCCCACCATGCCCCACTGCAAGGCATCGGCGATCGCCGTCGCGCGCTTCTCGTCATTGGTGAACGCATAGGCCGCGAGCCCGTAAGCGACGCCGTTGGCGCGCTCGACCACCTCGTCGAAGGACTTGAAGGGGACGATCGGCGCGAGCGGGCCGAACGGCTCCTCGGTCATGATGCGCGCCTCGGCCGGCACGTCCGCCAGCACCGTCGGCTTGTAGAAGAAGCCCTGGTTCGCCGGTCGCTCGCCACCGGTGCGCACCTTCGCCCCCTTGGCCTTCGCGTCCGACACGAACATGTCCATCGCCTCGAGCCGGCGCGCATTCGCCATCGGTCCCATCTGCGTCGTCGGATCGAGCCCGTCGCCGAGCTTCAGTCCGCTCGCGACCTCGGTGAAGGTGTCCACGAACTGCTTGTACTTGCTCTCATGCACGAAGAACCGCGTGGGCGAGATGCAGACCTGGCCGGCATTGCGGTACTTCCCGCCGGCCGCGATCTTCGCGACCGACGCCGCATCGACGTCGTCGAACACGATCACCGGCGCGTGCCCGCCGAGCTCCATGGTCGTGCGCTTCATCCCGTCGGCCGCCAGCTTCATCAGCTGCTTGCCCACTGCGGTCGAACCGGTGAACGAGATCTTCCGCACCTTCGGATGCGCGATCAGGTAGGAGGACACCTCCGCCGGCACGCCGAACACGACGTTCAGCGCGCCTTCCGGCAGCCCAGCCTCCTGCAGGCAGCGCGCGACCTCGACCGCGGTGCCGGGCGTCTCCTCGGATGGCTTGAGGATGAGCGAGCAGCCGGCCGCGAGCGCGCCGGCGATCTTGCGCATCGGCGTCAGCGCCGGGAAGTTCCAGGGCGTGAAGGCGGCGACGATGCCGACCGGCTCCTTGATCACCATCTGGCGCACGCCGGCCATCCGGCCCGGAATGATCCGGCCATAGGCGCGACGCCCCTCCTCGGCGTACCAGTCGAGGATGTCGGCCGAGGTGACCACCTCGATCTTCGCCTCGGCGATGATCTTGCCCTGCTCCATAGTGAGGATCTTCGCGATCGCATCCGCGCGCCCGCGCAGGATCTCCGCGCCCTTGCGCAGGATGCGGTAGCGGTCATAGGCGCTCATCGCCTTCCAGGCGTTGAAGCCCTTCTCGGCGGCGGCGACCGCGGCCTCGAGGTCGGACTTCGCGGCGTGCGGCAGCTCGGCCAGCGTCTGCTCCGTCGCCGGGTTGATCACCGGCTCGCTCTTGCCGGAGGAGCCGCGGGTGAACTTGCCGTCGATCAGCATTTCGAGTGTGGCGTACATCAGCATCTCCTCCGGGGGATCGGTCGCGTGGCGCGGATCATCGTCCGGCGCCGCGCCGGGTCAAGGGCGGGTCAGTCCAGCTTGAACCCCTTGCCGCGCACGAAGGCACCGAAATCCGCCCGCTGCGGGGTCGCGTATTGCCGCGCCTTGTCCTCGCTCCAGCCGTAGGTCGCGGCGGTCCCGAACGTCTCCACGTCGCGCTGCCTGTGCGGGCGGATCGCCTCGCGCCGCGCGTCATAGGCGGCGATCGCCTGATCGAGCCCGGTCTCGTCGTAACGGTCGGTGTGCACGGTCACCGAGAGCGGCAGGCGCGGCGAGACCGGCGCCGCGCCGTCCGGCCAGCCCATCCCCAGGCCGGCGACCGGGAAGACATGGTCGGGCAGCGCGAGCAGGTGCGACACCTCGGCCGCATGGTCGCGGATTGCGCTGATCGGGCAGGTCGCGAGCCCGACCGACTCGGCGGCCAGCACGAAGGCCGAGAGCACGATCGCCGCATCGACCGAGGCGTTGAAGAAGGGGTCGAAATGATCGTTGGCGAAGGGATGGCCGCGGAGCTCGTGCAGGCGCCGCTGGCGTCGATTGTTGCCGCAGAACACCAGCAGCACCGGCGCCTTCGCCACCCACGGATTGCCCGGCAGCAGCGCCTCGATCGCCTGGCGCAAGGGCCGGTCCTGGATGATCACGATGTCGGCCTGCTGGAGGTCGGACTTGGTCGGCGCCGAGAGCGCGCACGCCGCCAGCACGCGCACCAGCCGCGGGTCCACCGGATCGGACCGGTAGCGGCGGTTCGAGGCGCGCGTCGCCAGCCGCAGCAGCGCCTCGCATGGCACTTCGGCCGGTACCTCCACGGCTTCGCCGAACCGGTGTTCCAGCGCCTCGGCCAGCGCGCGCGCCTCGGTGATCTCGGTGCTCATGTCGTTCCTCCGCTTGCGGACCCGGATCGTGCCCGCAGGAAGAGCGGAAACAAGCCCTCCTGGTTCTGTCGAATCCGCGAAGTGTCGACGAAAACACGGCGAGCCGGCCGCGTGGTCGCCGCATTTCCGCCATGGAATGCAACCATGACGAGAAATCTGACGCGATTGTGAAAACAAAGACTTTCTTAACCCCATGTCTTGACCGCATCGACGCGTTAAGGCCAAGACATGATTGCGGTAGGACGATTGACTGCCTCTGGATGGCTTCTGTCTTGCCTTATGCTCGCAACGCCATCGCATGTACATGGGCAAGCCGGTGATCGAGGGGACCTCGCCGCGCGCTGCATCGCTGCCGCCCGCACGGCCGAGGCGGTCGCCGACCTGCCGGACGGGCTGCTGGTCGCGGTCGCAGTGGTCGAGAGCGCACTCCACCCCTACGCCGTCGGCTCCGAGCGCGACGCGCGCTACGCGCGCTCGCCGGCGCAAGCCAAGGCGGCCGCGCGCGAGATGGCGCCGGGTGCGCGCAGCGTCTCGGGCGGCTGCTTCCAGGTGAATATCGGCGTGCATGCGCGCGACGGCGCGGCCTGGGTGTTCGATCCGGCCGAGAGCGCGAGCTTCGCCGCGCGCCTGCTGACGGAGCTGCGTGCCCGTCACGGAAGCTGGGCCGCCGCGCTCGCCGCCTACAACGGAGCAAGCCCCGGCAGCGGCGCCGGCCACGCCTATGCCTGTCGCGTGCGCGCCGCGCTGGCCGAGATCGCGCCCGCCTCGCTGCCGGCGATCCGCCTCAGCTCCTGCCCCGCCGGGCCGACCCGGGCGATGCGCGCCAAGGCGGCGACGCTTCTGGAACTCGCCGGTGTCGGCGACGACCAGCTCGCCGAGGCCGCCGCGCGCTAGCGCGGATCCTGATCAGGTGGAGACACCTGATCGGGTGAAGATCGCACGCCAGCAAGCCGCGAGCCGTTTCCGACAGGTCGGAAACGGCACGAGCCCGGCCCGAACGGCAGCGCCGAGCCTGCCCGCTACCGGCCGGGGATGGTCTTCAGCAGGCTCTGCCGGTTCGCCGCCATCGCAGCCCAGGCGCGCCGGAGATCGCCGTCGAACTCGTGGATGATGGAGCGTTTGGGCAGAGCAGCCGCACCGGCGCCGAGGCCGCCATCTCGCTGCGCACCAGCGATTGCTGGAGCTTGTCGTGCAGCGCCAGACGCTCCCGCGGACGCCCGTTCGTCTCCATCCGCGTCAGTTCGCGCCGACCACGGATTTGGCAGCCGTCACGCTGCTCATCAGCACCGAGGCCAGCGCCCGGCATTCCCAGAGCAACCGCGCCGCCGCATCATCGGCCCAAGCCGTGCCGGCGCAGGGCGAGTGCGGCGGTCAGTGTCGCCGCCGCGATTCCGGCCCTGGCGCGTCTCGTGCCCAAGTCCTCCGCCCGCTACTCCGCCGCCAGCGCCGCGCGCTGCCGCGCCGCCTCCTCCGCCTGGATCGCCTCGGCGCGGCGCTCGACCAGGTCGACGATGTGATCGATCATCGACCCGCCCTCGACCGTGTGGTCGGTGCGCCCGGCCATGTAGACCATGTGCCTGCCGGCCCCGCCGCCGGTCAGCCCGATATCGGTCAGCAGCGCCTCGCCCGGGCCGTTCACCACGCAGCCGATGATCGAGAGCGTGATCGGCACCTGGATGTGCTCGAGCCGCCGCTCCAGCGCCTCGACGGTGCGGATCACGTCGAAGCCCTGCCGCGCGCAGGAGGGGCAGGAGATGATCTTCACGCCGCGATGGCGCAGGTGCAGGCCCTTCAGGATCTCCCAGCCGACCCGCACCTCCTCCTCCGGCTCGTCGGAGAGCGAGACGCGGATCGTGTCGCCGATGCCGGCCCAGAGCAGGCTGCCGATGCCGATCGCCGACTTCACCGTGCCGGTGCGGCGCGAGCCCGCCTCGGTGATGCCGAGATGCAGCGGGTGGTCGCACGCCTCCGCGAGCTGCTGATACGCCGCGACTGCAAGGAACACGTCGGACGCCTTCACGCTGATCTTGAATTCGTGGAAGTCGAGCTCCTGGAGATGGGCCGCGTGCCAGAGCGCGCTCTCGACCATCGCCTCGGGGTTCGGCTCGCCGTACTTCTCCAGCAGGTGCTTTTCCAGCGAGCCCGCGTTCACGCCGATGCGGATCGAGCAGCCATGATCGCGTGCGGCCTGCACCACCTCGCGCACGCGCTCCTTGGCGCCGATGTTGCCGGGATTGATGCGCAGGCACGCGGCCCCCGCCTTGGCCGCTTCGATGGCGCGGCGGTAGTGGAAGTGGATGTCGGCGACGATCGGCACGCCGACCTCGGGAACGATGTGGGCCAGCGCCGCCGTGCTCTCCTCGTCGGGCACCGAGACGCGCACGATGTCCGCGCCGGCGAGCTCTGCGCGTCGGATCTGCGCGATCGTCGCCGCGACATCGGTGGTCGGTGTGTTGGTCATGGTCTGCACGGTGATCGGCGCCTCGCCGCCGACCGAAACCTTGCCGACATGGATCATCCGGCTCCTGCGCCGGGTGATCTGCTGATAGGGCCGGTACGACATCCGCTGCTCTCCCGCGTTGCCGGGACTATGGCGATCCCGGGCGGGATGCGCCAGTGACAGCGTCAGTTTGCGCCGCGCCGCTCGCGCTCGATCGCCCGCCAGCGCGCCACCGCCCGGTTGTGCTCCTCCAGCGTGCGGCTGAACACATGCCCGCCGCGCCCGTCGGCGACGAAGTAGAGCGCATCGGTCGCCTCGGGGCGCACCGCGGCGAGGATCGAGGCCCGCCCGGGCGAGGCGATCGGGGTCGGCGGCAGACCGCGATTACGATAGGTGTTGTGCGGATGATCGGTGTCGAGATCGGCGCGGCTGATGGGCCGGTCCATCACGCCGAGCCCGTCGGTGACCGCATAGATCACCGTCGGGTCGGATTGCAGGGGCATGCCGAGCCGGAGCCGGTTGACGAACACGCCCGCCACCTTGCCCCGCTCCGCCGCCACGCCGGTCTCGCGCTCGATGATCGAGGCGAGGATCAGCGCCTCGCGCGGGCTGTCGAAGGGCAGGTTCTCGGCGCGCTGCGCCCAGGCCTCGGCGAGCACGCGGTCCATGCCCTCGCGCATGCGCCGGATCAGCGACTCGCGCGTATCCCCCCAGGAATAGGCCCAGGTCTCGGGCAGCAGCACACCCTCGGGCGGCGGGGTCGCGACCGCGCCCGTCAGCCCCTCGGTCTCGTCCAGCAGGGCGAGGATCTGCGCCACCGTCAGCCCCTCTGGCACGGTCAGACGCCGCTGCACGGTGCGGCCCGACCGCAGCGTGGCGAGCACGGTGCGGAGCGAGGCGCGCTCGGGGAAAGCGAACTCGCCGGCGCGAAGCGGCCCGGCCTCCCCGGTCGCCCAGGTGGCGATCAGGAAGGCGCGGGCATTGGCGATCACACCCGCCCCTTCCAGCCGTTCCGCGATCGTGCCGGTGGCGGCGCCGCGCGGGATCACCACCGCACGCTCCTCGGCGAGCGGGCCCGGCGCGTCATACTGCGCGACCGCCCAGTGGAACGCGCCGTAGGCGCCAGCGGCGAGCACCGCGAGGGTGAGAGCCAGGCCGGCGAGCAGGCGGCCTACCCGCCCCCGCCGCGGAGGCGGGGCGTCGCTCATCTCAGTGGAGCTTGCGGAACAGGATCGAGGCGTTGGTGCCGCCGAAGCCGAAGCTGTTCGACAGCGCGATCTCGATCGGCCGCTCCTGCGCCGAGTGCGCGACGCGGTCGATCACGCTCTGCTGGCTTGGCGCGTCGAGGTTGAGTGTCGGCGGCGCGACATTGTCCCGCACGGCGAGGATCGAGAACACCGCCTCGACCGCGCCGGCCGCGCCGAGCAGATGCCCGATCGCCGACTTGGTGGAGCTCATCGCCACGCCGCGCGCCGCTTCGCCGAACAGCCGTTCCACCGCCTGGAGCTCCAGATCGTCGCCGAGCGGGGTGGAGGTGCCGTGGGCGTTGATGTAGCCGATCTGGTCGGGGGTGACGTTGCCGTTCCTCAGCGCCGCCTTCATCGCCCGGAACGCACCGTCATGGCCCTCGGCCGGGGCGGTGATGTGATAGGCGTCGCCCGACATGCCGTAGCCAGCGAACTCGGCGTAGATCTTCGCCCCGCGCTTCCTCGCGTGCTCGTACTCCTCGAGCACGACCACGCCCGCGCCCTCGCCCATCACGAAGCCGTCGCGATCCTTGTCCCAGGGGCGCGAGGCCTTGGCCGGCGTGTCGTTGAAGCCGGTGGAGAGCGCGCGCGAGGCGCAGAACCCGGCGATTCCGAGCGGGCACACGGCGGCCTCGGAGCCACCCGCCACCATCACATCGGCGTCGCCCAGGGCGATCAGCCGCGCGGCATCGCCGATCGCGTGCACGCCGGTGGCGCACGCGGTCACCACCGAGTGGTTCGGCCCCTTGAACCCGTACTTGATGGAGACGTGGCCGGAGGCGAGGTTGATCAGCGCCGAGGGGATGAAGAACGGCGACAAACGCCGCGCCTTGCCCTCCAGCACCTGCTGCGAGGCATCGAAGATCGTCTGCAGCCCGCCGATGCCCGAGCCGATCATCACGCCGGTGGCGCACCGGCCGTCCTCGTCCTCGGGCATCCAGCCGGAATCCTCGACCGCCTCGGCCGCCGCGACGAGCGCGAGCTGGATGAAGCGGTCCATCTTCCGCTGGTCCCTGGGCGGAATCCACTCGTTCAGGTCGAGCCTGCCGTCGGCCTTGCCGCCCCGCGGGATCTGTCCGGCGATCTTGGCCGGCAGGTCGGAGACGTCGAAGGACTGTATGGCGCCGATGCCGGACTCACCCGCGAGCAGCCGCTTCCACACATGCTCGACGCCGATGCCGAGCGGGGTGACGGCTCCCATGCCGGTGACGACGACACGACGCATCCCGGGCCTCCTCAACCTGAGCGTGAAACGGCGGGGCGGAGGTGGCCGTCAGGCCGCCTTCTGCTTGACGATGTAGTCGATCGCGTCCTTCACGGTCGTGATCTTCTCGGCGGCGTCGTCCGGGATCTCGATGCCGAACTTCTCCTCGAACGCCATCACGAGCTCGACCGTGTCGAGGCTGTCCGCGCCCAGGTCGTCGATGAACGAGGCGGTCTCGGTGACCTTGCCCTCCTCGACGCCGAGATGCTCGACGACGATCTCCTTCACCTGCTTCGTGATCTCGGCGGTATCCGTCATTGGGGTGTCTCGCTCCTTGGATCGTCTGGGGGAACCGGCGCACCGGTCCGGACGGGGCGCGGCATCGCCCCAAGGATGACGAGTCCCGCCTCCCGCCCGGACACCGGCGGCGCATACCATCGTTCCGCGGGCTTGACCAGCGGCGGGCCGCGCGCGCGGCGGGGGTCAGATCATCGCCATGCCGCCGTTCACGTGCAGCACCGTGCCGGTCACCCAGCCCGCCTCGTCCGAGGCGAGATAGACCGCCGCCGCGGCGATGTCCTCGGGGCGCCCGAGCCGGCCGAGCGGGATGCGCCCTGCGAGCGCCGCCTTCTGCTCGTCGGTCAGCGCGTCGGTCATCGGGGTGGCGACGAATCCGGGCGCGATCACGTTCACGGTGATGCCGCGCGCGGCCACCTCCTGGGCGAGCGCCTTGCTCATGCCGACCAGCCCCGCCTTGGCGGCGGCGTAGTTGACCTGGCCCGGGTTGCCGGTCGCGCCGACGATCGAGCCGATCGAGAGGATGCGCCCCACCCGCCTTCGCAGCATGCCCTTCAGCGCGGCGCGGCTGAGCCGGAATGCGGCGGAGAGATCGACCGCGAGCACGGTCTCCCAGTCCTCGTCCTTCATCCGGAGTGCCAGGCCGTCGCGCGTCAGCCCTGCGTTGTTCACCAGGATCGCGAGACCGCCCATCGCGGCCTCGGCGGCGGCGATCAGCGCGTCGGGCGCGGCCGGATCGGCGAGGTTGGCGGGCAGCACATGCGCGCGCTCGCCGAGTTCGCCCGCGAGCGCGTCGAGCGCCGCGCGGCGGGTGCCGGAGAGGCCGACGATCGCGCCCTGGGCATGCAGCGCGCGGGCGATCGCGCCGCCGATGCCACCCGAGGCGCCGGTCACCAGGGCCTGTTTGCCGTCCAGTCGGAACATCGGCGCCTCTCCTCAGACGGTCTTGAGGAACGCTTCGATTTCGGCCGGGGTGCCGACCGAACTCGCCGCCAGCTCCGGATCGATCCGCTTCACCAGCCCCGCCAGCACCTTGCCGGCGCCGAGCTCGACAACCGTGTCCACGCCCTCGGCCTTCATGGTCGCCACGCTCTCGCGCCAGCGCACGGTCGCTGTCACCTGCTGCACCAGCAGGTCGCGGATCTCGACGGGATCGCTCACCGGCTGGGCGGTCACGTTCGCCACCACCGGCACCAGCGGTGCGCGCGGCGGCTCGGCCGCCAGCGCCTTGGCCATCGCGTCCGCGGCCGGCGCCATCAGCGCACAGTGGAAGGGAGCCGAGACCGGCAGCGGCAGCGCCCGCTTCACGCCCTTGGCCTTGGCGAGCGCGATCGCGCGCTCCACCGCGGCGGCCGCGCCGCTGATCACCACTTGGCCGCCCCCGTTGTCGTTCGCGACCTCCACCACCTCGCCCTCGGCGGCCTCG
>CALKJX010000241.1 GCA_937995555.1 uncultured Elioraea sp. | reverse complement strand
CGGCGGGAGACGTCGCGATCGACCCGCTGCTGGATCGCCTGCACCACCGGCGCGCAGCATCAGCAGGGGCGGGACGCAGCAGCGTCATCGGCGTTGCCGCTGGACGTCTCCGCCCGGAGGCACTGGAACGGGCTGCGGCTGCTTGGTCGAAGCATCGCGTTCTCTCCGACGCTCCGGGGGTGTGGTCGATCCGCGACGGAATTCGCACGGCGATCGGAGCGCTATTGCAACGTCGGCTGAGCCTCAACCCTCGACTTCGGCTTTGGGGGGGTCGCACCGGAAGGGTCAAGGAACGATGACACAGGCGACACCCGATCCGTCCGCTATCTGGCCGGCGCTGGTACCGCGCGCGCGGACCGGGCACGGCGGAGCTGACCGACATCGCGGACCGCGCCGCGCGCCGCACTGGTGGTCAGCGCTGCGTAGGCCTGCAACGCCGCCGAAATCTTCCGCTCGCGGTGTACGGGGTGCCATGCCGCCTCGCCGCGCGCCTCCATCGCCGCACGCCGTTGCGCAAGCTCCGCCTCGTCCACCGCGAGCCGGATCGTGCGCGCGGGGATGTCGATCTCGATCAGATCGCCGTCCTCGACGAGCCCGATCGTGCCGCCCTCCGCCGCCTCGGGCGAGACGTGGCCGATCGACAATCCCGAACTGCCGCCCGAGAACCGCCCGTCGGTGACCAGCGCGCAGACCTTCCCGAGCCCCTTCGACTTCAGGTAGCTGGTCGGATAGAGCATCTCCTGCATGCCGGGCCCGCCCTTCGGCCCCTCGTAGCGCACGACGACGACGTCGCCCGGCACCACGGTCCCGCCGAGGATGCCGGCAACCGCCGCCTCCTGGCTCTCGAACACGCGCGCGGGGCCGGCGAAGCTCAGGATGCTCGCGTCCACGCCCGCGGTCTTCACGATGCAGCCCTCCTCGGCGATGTTGCCGTACAGCACCGCGAGCCCGCCATCGGCCGAGAAGGCGTGCGCGGCGTCGCGGATCACGCCCGTCGCGCGGTCGAGGTCCAGCGTCTGCCAGCGGCTCTCCTGGCTGAAGGGGACCGTGGTGGGGATGCCGCCGGGGGCGGCGCGGAAGAAGCTGTGCACCGTTTCGGCCGCGGTCCGGCGCACGTCCCACTGCTCGAGCGCCTCGGCGAGGGTGGGCGCATCGACACGGCCGACCGAGGTGTCGAGCAGGCCGGCACGATCGAGCTCGCCGAGAATGCCCATGATGCCGCCGGCGCGGTGGACGTCCTCGACATGCACGTTGGCGACCGAGGGGGCCACCTTGCACAGCACCGGCACGCGGCGCGACAGCCGGTCGATGTCGGCCATGGTGAAGTCGACCCCGCCCTCCTGCGCCGCCGCCAGCAGGTGCAGCACCGTGTTGGTCGACCCGCCCATGGCGATGTCGAGTGTCATCGCGTTCTCGAACGCGGCGAAGGAGGCGATCGACCGCGGCAGCACCGAGGTGTCGTCGGTCTCGTAGTGGCGGCGGGTGATCTCGACGATGCGCCGCCCCGCCTCCAGGAACAGGCGCTTGCGGTCGGCATGCGTCGCCACCACGGTGCCGTTGCCGGGCAACGCGAGGCCGAGCGCCTCGGTGAGGCAATTCATCGAGTTGGCGGTGAACATGCCGGAGCACGACCCGCAGGTCGGGCAGGCCGAGCGTTCGATCACCGCCACCTCCTCGTCGGTGACGGTGCTGTCGGCGGCGACGATCATCGCGTCGATCAGGTCGACCGCGCGCGTCTCGCCGCGATGCACCACCTTGCCGGCCTCCATCGGCCCGCCGGAGACGAACACGGTCGGGATGTTCAGGCGCATCGCCGCCATCAGCATCCCCGGCGTGATCTTGTCGCAGTTGGAGATGCACACCAGCGCATCGGCGCAGTGCGCATTGACCATGTACTCGACCGCATCCGCGATCAGCTCGCGCGAGGGCAGGCTGTAGAGCATGCCGTCATGTCCCATGGCGATGCCGTCATCGACCGCGATCGTGTTGAACTCCTTCGCCACCCCGCCGGCACGCTCGATCTCGCGCGCGACCAGTTGGCCGAGATCCTTCAGATGCACATGGCCGGGCACGAACTGGGTGAAGGAGTTGGCGATCGCGATGATCGGCTTGCCGAAATCCTCGTCGCGCATGCCGGTGGCGCGCCAGAGGCCGCGCGCGCCGGCCATGTTGCGGCCATGGGTGGTGGTGCGGGAGCGATAGGTCGGCATCGGACAATCCTCGGTGATGGCGGAGCACAGATAGCAGGGACGGGAGAGGGCGCGAACCCTGCGCGGGACGACCGGTCCGGCGTCGCGTGCGACTTGACAAGTAACCGCTGTTACATCAAGAATGATCCATGGAAACGGCGTGGCTGCTGCTCGTGTACAAGGTGCCGCCCGAACCGGCCCGCAGGCGCGTCGCGCTGTGGCGGCGGCTCAAGGGGTTGGGGGCCGTCTATCTGCAGAGCGGTGTCTGCCTGCTGCCGCGATCGGACGACCACGTCCGGCAGCTCAAGATGATCGAGAACGACGTTGCCGGGATGGGGGGAGAGGCGGTGATCCTCGAGACCCTCGCCCTCGATCGCGGCCAGGAGGAGAAGGTGCTGGCCCGCTTCAAGGCGGATCGGGACGAGGAGTACCGGGAATTCCTCGACAAGTGCGACGACTTCGAACGCGAGGTCGCGAAGGAGGAGGCGGCCGGCCACTATACCTATGCCGAGCTCGAGGAGAACGACGTCGACCTCAAGAAGCTCCAGGGCTGGCTCGACAAGATCAGGAAGCTCGATTTCTACGGCGCGCCCTTGCGGGCGGAGGCCGAACAGCGGCTCAAGGCGTGCGAGGCGATCCTGGACGCCTACGCCCAGCGCGTCTTTGACGCCCATGACGAGAACCGGTGAGCGTGGCGGGAGGCAGCAATCCATGACCGACGGGATCATCGTTGCCCGCACCGCCGCTTGGCGCCGCATCCCCTCAGGGATCTGGGCGCTCGGCTTCGTCTCGCTGCTGATGGACGTCTCCTCGGAGATGATCCACGCCCTGCTGCCGGTGTATCTGGTGGTCGGGCTGGGGGCGACCGCGCTCACCGTCGGCATCATCGAGGGCATCGCCGAGGCCACGGCCGCGATCACCAAGATCTTCTCCGGCGCGCTCAGCGACCGGCTCGGCCGGCGCAAGGAGCTCGCGGCCCTCGGCTATGGGCTGGCTGCCTTCACCAAGCCGATCTTCCCGCTCGCGCCGACGATCGGCTGGCTGGTCGCGGCGCGCTTCATCGACCGGGTCGGCAAGGGCATCCGTGTCGCGCCGCGCGACGCGCTGGTGGCCGACATCAGCCCGCCGGAGCTGCGTGGCGCATGCTACGGGCTGCGCCAGGCGCTGGATACGGTCGGCGCCTTCCTCGGCCCCCTGCTCGGGATCGGCCTGATGGCGCTGTTCGCCGACGATTTCGTCTCGGTGTTCTGGATGGCCGTGATCCCGGGCTTCCTCGCCTTCGGGCTCATCGTCTTCGCGGTGCGCGAGCCGGCGCGCCCGCCGGCCGCGCGCGCGGTGCGCAACCCGTTGAGCCTCGGGGAACTGGCGCTGCTGGGGCCGGCCTATTGGTGGGTCGTGGTCGTGGGCGCAGTGTTCACGCTGGCGCGGTTCAGCGAAGCCTTTCTGATCCTGCGCGCGGAGTCGGCGGGGCTGCCGCTGATGCTGGTGCCGGCCGTGCTGGTGGTGATGAACATCGCCTATGCCGCCTCGGCCTACCCGGTCGGCGCGCTCTCCGACCGGGTGGACCGGGCGGCGTTGCTGGTCATCGGACTCGGCCTGCTGATCGCCGCCGACCTGGCGCTGGCCATGGCACCGGGGCTGGTCGGGATCGCCTGCGGCGTCGTGCTGTGGGGGCTGCACATGGGCTTCACCCAGGGCCTGTTCGCGGCCCTGGTCGCCGATGCCGCGCCGGCGGAGCTGCGCGGCACGGCCTTCGGCGTGTTCAACCTCGTCACCGGGGTGGCGATGCTGGCGGCGAGCGTGATCGCCGGCGCGCTCTGGGACTGGGTCGGCCCGGCCTGGACCTTCCTTGCGGGCGCGGTCTTTGCGGCCACGACGGTCGCGGGGCTGGTGCCGGTGCGCCAGCGCCTCGATGGCCGGCAGGCGGCGCGGTAGCGATCAGTCCGACAGCGCCGCCACCCCGGGCAGGGTCTTGCCCTCCATCCACTCCAGGAACGCGCCGCCCGCGGCGGAGACATAAGTCAGGTCCTCGGCCACCCCGGCTTGGCGCAGCGCGGCGACCGTGTCGCCGCCGCCCGCGACGGACAGGAGCTGCCCCGCCCTGGTCAGCCCCGCGACACCCCTGGCGACCCGCAGGGTGGCGGCGTCGAAGGGCGGGGTCTCGAACGCGCCGAGCGGACCATTCCACACCAGCGTGCGGCAGTCCGACAGGCGTTCGAGGACGGCGGCCGCGGTCAGCGGTCCGACATCGAGGATCATCGCATCCGCCGGCACGCCGCTCACGAGCACCGTCTCGGACGGCGCGCCGGCGCGGAACTCGCGCGCCACCACTGCGTCCACCGGCAGCAGAATCGCGCAGCCGGCAGACTTGGCCGTCTCCTCGATCCCGCGCGCGGTGTCGTGCAGATCCGGCTCCTGGAGGCTCCTGCCCACAGCGAAGCCGCGCGCGGCGAGGAAGGTGTTCGCCATCGCCCCGCCGATGATCAGGTGGTTCACCCGCCCGACCAGGTTGCCGAGCAGGTCGAGCTTGGTGCTGACCTTCGCCCCGCCGACGATCGCCGCCACCGGGCGCGCCGGATTGCCGAGCGCCTTCTCCAGCGCCTCGAGCTCCGCCTGCATCAGCCGCCCGGCGTACGCCGGCAGGCGGTGCGCCAGCGCCTCGGTGGTGGCGTGGGCGCGGTGCGCGGCCGAGAAGGCGTCGTTCACATAGGCGTCGCCGAGCCTGGCGATCGCGTCCGCCAGCGCCGGGTCGTTCTTCTCCTCGCCGGCGTGGTACCGGGTGTTTTCCAGCACCACCACATCGCCCGGCTGCATCGCCGCGATCGCCGCTTCGGCCGGGGGGCCGACGCAGTCCTCGGCGAAGCCGACCGGGCGGCCGAGCACCCGTCCCAGCGCCTCGGCCACAGGCCGGAGCGACATCTCGGGCACCCGCTTGCCCTTGGGCCGGTCGAAATGGCTCAGCACCACCACCTTCGCGCCCTTGTCAGCAAGCTCGCGGATGGTGGGAGACAGCCGCTCCAACCGCGTGAGATCGCTGACCTTTCCGTCCTGCATCGGCACGTTCAGGTCGGCGCGCAGCAGCACCCGCTTGCCACGCGCCTCCAGCGCATCGAGGGTGCGGAAGCCCGCCATCACAGGCTGCCCAGCAGCGCCGCGGTGTCGTTCATGCGGTTCGAGAAGCCCCACTCGTTGTCGTACCAGCCCATCACGCGCACGAGGCTGCCCTCGATCACCGCCGTCTGGGTCGCGTCGAAGGTGCAGGACACCGGGGAGTGGTTGAAGTCCGAGGAGACCAGCTTCTCGGCCGAGTAGTCGAGGATGCCCTGCATCGGTCCGTCGGCGGCGGCCTTCATCGCCGCGTTCACCTCGTCCTTGGTGACGGTGCGCTTGAGGTTGGCATCGAGCGACACCAGCGAGACGTTGGGCACCGGCACCCGCACGGCGGTGCCGTCCAGCTTGCCCTTGAGGTCGGGCAGGACGAGCCCGACCGCGCGCGCCGCTCCGGTGGTGGTGGGGATGATGTTTACCGCCGCCGCGCGCGCCCGGTGCAGGTCCCTGTGCAGCGTATCGACGGTGTTCTGATCGCCCGTGTAGGCGTGGATGGTCACCATGTAGCCGCGCTCGACGCCGAACGCGTCATGCAGAACCTTCACCATGGGGGCCAGGCAGTTGGTGGTGCAGGAGGCGTTGGACACCACCGTCATGTCCTTGGTGATGATGTCGTGGTTCACGCCGTAGACCACCGTGGCATCCGCGCCGTCGCCCGGGGCGGAGATCAGCACCTTGCGCGCGCCGGCCGCGAGCAAGGGCTGGACCTTCTCCTTCGATGTGAAGATTCCCGTGCATTCCATTGCTACGTCGACATTCTTGAGCGGCAGCTTGCCCGGATCACGCTCGGCCGTGACCTTGATGGGCCCGAACGTGCGGCCGCCATGACGGATGGTCATGGTGTCGCCTGAGACCTCGACCGCGCCGGGGAAGCGGCCATGCACCGTGTCGTAGCGGAACAGGTGCGCATTCGCCTCGACCGAGCCGAGGTCGTTGACCAGCACGCACTCCACATCGCTCCGCCCGGACTCGACGATCGCGCGCAGCACGAGCCGACCGATCCGGCCGAAGCCGTTGATCGCAACCTTCACCGCCATGGCTGGTCTCCTTCCTCCGGATTCACGACAGGCGGCGCATCACCGCGGCCGCCACGGCTTCCGGCGTGATGCCGAAATGCCGGTAGAGCTTCTCGTAGGGTGCCGAGGCGCCGAACCCCGTCATGCCGACGAAGATCCCCGAGAGCCCGAGCCAGCGCTCCCAGCCGAAGCCGCATGCGGCCTCGATGCCGACGCGGAGGGCGCCGCCGAGCACGACGGCCTGCCACGCCTCCTCCTGCTGGGCGAAGAGTTCGAAGCAGGGCATCGACACCACGGCCGTGGAAACGCCTTGACCTTGCAGCAAGTCTCGTGCGGCGAGTGCAATCGCCACCTCGCTTCCCGAGGCGATCAGCGTCGCCTTGCGCTGTCCGTCAGCGTCGGCCAGCACATAGCCGCCGCGCGCCACCATGTTCTCGGGCGTATGCGCGGTCCGTACCGTGGGCAGCGCCTGGCGGGTCAGCGCCAGCGCCGAGGGGCCGTCGGTGCGGGCCAGCGCCAGCGCCCAGGCCTCGGCCGTCTCGATCGCGTCGGCCGGGCGGAACACGTGCAGGTTCGGCATCGCCCGCAGCGCGGCGAGATGCTCGATGGGCTGATGCGTCGGCCCGTCCTCGCCGAGGCCGATGGAGTCATGGGTGAACACGTACACCACCCGCTGCTTCATCAGCGCGGCGAGCCGGATCGCGGGGCGCATGTAGTCGCTGAACACCAGGAAGGTGCCGCCATACGGGACGAGCCCCCCGTGCAGCGCCATGCCGTTCAGGGCCGCGCCCATGCCGTGCTCGCGCACGCCGAAATGGATGTGCCGACCGGCCCAGTTCTGCGGCGTGAGCGTGCCCATCGCCTTGACATGGGTCAGGTTGGAGCCGGTGAGGTCCGCCGAGCCGCCGACCAGTTCCGGGATCGCCCGGACGAGCGCCTCCAGGGCCTTCTGGCTCGACTGGCGGGTGGCAAGCTTCGGCTTCTCGGTCGCGCAGGCCTCCTTCCAGGCATCGAGCGCGGCGCGCCAGCCCTCCGGCAGCCGGCCGGCGATCACGCGCTCGAACTCGGCGCGCTGGGGCGAGCGCTGGTAGCGTCGCAGCCACGCCATGCGCTCCTTGGCACCGCGCCGCCCGGCCTCCTGCCAGGCGCGGGCGATCCCGGCCGGCACGGTGAAGGGGGGCGCGTCCCAACCGAGCGCGCGCTTGGCGGCCGCCGCCTCCTCGGCGCCGAGCGGCGCGCCGTGGCTGGCAGCGCTGCCGCCCTTGGTCGGCGCGCCGAAGCCGATGATGGTGCGGCAGGCGATCAGCGTCGGCTTGCCCGCGCGCTGGGCATAGGAGAGGGCGGCGGCGATTTCGGCCGGGTCGTGGCCGTTGATGCGCTTGGACGCCCAGCCATAGGCGGTGAAGCGCTTCAGCACGTCGTCCGAGCAGGCGAGGCTGGTCGGCCCGTCGATCGAGATCGCGTTGTCGTCATAGAGCACCGTCAGCTTGGAGAGCTTCAGATGCCCGGCGAGCGAGGCGGCCTCGTGGCTCACCCCCTCCATCAGGTCGCCGTCCGAGGCGATCACCCAGGTGCGGTGATCGACCAGCGACCGGCCGAACCGCGCGGCGAGCATGCGCTCGGCCATCGCCATCCCGACCGCGGTGGCGATGCCCTGGCCGAGCGGGCCGGTGGTGGTCTCGATCGCCGGATGCTCGCCGTATTCGGGATGGCCGGCGGTGCGGCTGTGGAGCTGGCGGAAGTTGCGCAGCTCCTCCATCCCCATGCCCTCGTGGCCGGTGAGGTGCAGCAGCGCGTAGAGCAGCATCGAGCCGTGCCCGGCCGAGAGCACGAAGCGGTCGCGGTCGGGCCAGCGCGGATCCGCGGCATCGAACTTCAGGAAGCGGGTCCAGAGCACGGCCGCGACATCGGCCATGCCCATCGGCATGCCCGGGTGGCCCGACTTCGCCGCCTCCACCGCGTCGATCGCCAGCGCGCGGATGGCGTCCGCCATGGCGCGGTCGGGGCCGGCGGTCTCGTCGAGCAGTGCGCGCATCGTCTCGAGCGCGGGGTTGGCGGCAGGCGCTTCGGTGACGGCCACCTGGCACTCCGTGTGGTTCGAAGGGGAGGGCGCGGGGTGCTATAGAAAGCCCCCCGCGCCGGGGCAAGGCCCGGCGGCGCCCGCCGTTGCCTGCGCCCGCGGACCGTGGCACCTCGGCGGGGCAGGGGAGGCGATGTCGGATCCAGCCGCGCTGTTCTCGCTGAAGGGGCGTACCGCACTCGTCACCGGCGCCTCGGGCGCGCTGGGTGTGCATTTCGCCCGCGTGCTGCACGCCGCCGGCGCACGCGTCGTGCTGGCCGCGCGTCGGCCGGATGCGTGCGCCGCGCTCGCGGCGGAGCTGGGCGCGTTCTCCGTCGCCATGGATGTGACCGACGAGGGCTCGATCGCCGCCGCGTTGGATGTCGCGCAGGCGGAATGCGGCGTGCCCTGCGACGTGATCGTGAACAACGCCGGCATCGCCGCGACCCGGCCAGCGCTCGAGCAGACCGCGGCCGAGTGGGATGCCGTGCAGGATGTGAACCTGCGCGGCTGCTTCCTCGTGGCGCAGGCGGCGGCGCGCCGGCTGGTCTCCGCCGGGATGCCGGGCGCGATCGTCAACATCGCCTCGATCCTGGGCACACGCGTGATCTCGGGCGTGGCCGGCTACTCGGCGGCCAAGGCAGGGCTGATCCAACTCACGCGCCAGCTCGCGGTCGAGTGGTCACGCCACCGCATCCGCGTGAACGCGCTCGCACCGGGCTATGTCGAGACCGCCATCAACCGCGACTTCTTCGCCTCCGAGGCAGGCCAGGCGATGATCCGGCGGATCCCGCAGCGCCGCCTCGGCAGGCCCGAGGATCTGACCGGGCCCCTGCTGCTGCTCGCCTCTCAGGCGGGCGCGCACATGACGGGCGCGGTCGTCACCGTGGATGGCGGCCATTCGATCAATCCGCTCTGAGGCGAGGCATCATGGACTTCACCATGCCCCCCGAAATCGACGCGATCCGCCAGCGCATCCGACGCTTCGTGGATGAGCGGCTGATCCCGCTGGAAGCCGTCCGCGCCAACTACGACGAGCACGAGAACATCGCGCCCCCCGTGCTGGCGGCGCTGCGCGCGCAGGCGAAGGCCGAAGGGCTCTGGGCCTTGCAGATGCCGAAGGAGCGCGGCGGCGGCGGGCTGCCGCGCATCGGCATGGCCGCCTGCTACGAGGAGATGAACCGCTCGATCTTCGGCCCCGTCGTGTTCAACTCCGCTGCCCCGGACGACGGCAACATGATGGTGCTGGAGCGCGTGCTGCCCGAGGCGATGAAGCCGCGCTGGCTGCAGCCGATCGTGGACGGTGCCGTGCAGTCGGCCTTCGCGATGACCGAACCGGACGGCTGCGGGTCGGATCCGAACCTCACCTACACGCGCGCCGAACGGGTCGGCAACGACCGCTGGCGCATCACCGGGCGCAAATGGTTCATCACCGGCGCCGGCAATGCGCGCATCTTCATCGTCATCGCCCGCACCTCCGAGGACGAGCGCAAGGGGCTCTCGGCCTTCCTGTTCGATGCCGACACGCCGGGGTGGTCGATCGTGCGGCGCATCCCGATCATGGGACCGGAGGAGCATGGCGGACATTGCGAGCTCGTCCTTGACGGGCTGGAGGTGCCGGACGAGCAGCGTCTGCTGAATGTCGGTGACGGGCTCAAGCTGACGCAGATGCGCCTTGGTGTGGCGCGGCTGACGCACTGCATGCGCTGGCTCGGCCTGTCGCGCCGCGCGTTGGAGATCGCGATGGAGCACATCGCCAACCGCTCCTCCTTCGGCCTGAAGCTGATCGACCGCGAGAGCGTGCAGGGCCTGATCGGCCAGGCGGCGATGGAGATCGAGATCGGCCGGCTGCTGACCATGAAGGCGGCCTGGGTGCTGGACCAGGGCGGCTTCGCGCGCAAGGAGGTGTCGATGGCGAAGGTGGTGGTCGCCGACGCGCTGCACCGCGCGGTCGATACCGCGTTGCAGTTGCTCGGCGCCAAGGGCTACTCCAAGGACACGGTGATCGAGTGGATGTACCGCTACGCGCGCCAGGCGCGGCTGGTGGATGGCGCCTCCGAGGTGCATCGGATGGTGCTGGCGAACACGCTGCGCCGCGAGGGCCGCGACTTCTTCGCCTGGGGACCGCCCGCGCATGGATGAGGCGCGGCGCGCGCGGCTGACCAGGTGGCTGCGCGACGCGACGGGCGATCCGTCGCTGGCGGTGACGGCGATGGCGCGGCTGTCGGGGGGCGCGATCCAGCAGAACTGGTCACTCGACGTCGCGCGCGACGGCGGTGCGGAGGCGTGGGTGCTGCGCACCGACAACGCCGCCACGCTTGCGGTCTCGCACGGGCGCGCGGAGGAGTTCGCGCTGCTGCGCGCCGCCTCCGCCGCCGGCGTGACCGTGCCCGAGCCGTTGGTCCTGTGCACGGATGCGCGGGTGATCGGCGCGCCGTTCTTCGTCATGCGCCGGGTGGGGGGCATCGCCGCGGGCCATCGCGTGGTGAAGAGCGATACGCTCGGCGGGGGGCGCGACGCTTGCGTGCGTGCGCTGGGCCGCGAGCTCGCGCGCATCCACGCGATCCGCCCGCCGCGCGCCGATCTCGCGTTCCTGGGCGACCCGCCCGAGGATGCATGCTCGGCCTTCATCGCCCGCCAGCGCGCCGCACTGGACCGCCAGCGCCTGCCGCGCCCGGCGCTGGAATGGGGCCTGCGTGCGCTCGAACGCGAAACGCTGGATCCGATCGCACCGGTGCTCTGCCACAACGACTTCCGTACCGGCAACATCATGCTGGACGAGGCGGGAGTCGCGGCGGTGCTGGACTGGGAGTTCGCCGGCTGGGGCGACCCGCACGCCGATCTCGGCTGGCTCTGCGCGCGCTGCTGGCGCTTCGGCAACGTCGCGCAGGAGGCGGGCGGGGTCGGCCCGCGCGCGGCGCTGTACGGAGGCTACGCCGAGGTGGCCGGACACCCGCCCGATCACGCCCGCGTGCTCTGGTGGGAGCTCGCGGCGCATCTGCGCTGGGCGACGATCGCGCTCGACCAGGCGGAGCGGCACCTCTCCGGCGCCGAGCCGAGCCTCGAACTGGCGCTGACCGGCCATCTGGTGCCGGAGCTGGAATGGCAGGTTCTGGCGCTGGTGGAGGCGCGGGCGCATGCGTGAGTTGCCGTCCGCTTCCGATCTGCTGGCGATCGCGCGCGAGGTGCTGCTTGCGGAGCTGCTGCCGCATCTGCCCGGGGACAGGGTGCTGGCCGCGCGCATGGTGGCGAACGCGATGGGCATCGCCGCGCGCGAGGCCGCACAGGATCCCGGCTGGATCGCGGAGGCGCACGCCCGCATGGCGGCCCTCACCGGCGATGCGGCCGAGCCGTTGCGCGCCTTCGCTGCCGCCATCCGGGCCGGTGCGTTCGATCCGGGCACGCCGCGCCACGCCGAAGCGGCGGCGCTGCTCGGCGACATCACCCGCGCGCGCGTCGCCGTCAGCGCGCCGCGGGCATTGGGCAAGGGGTGAGACGATGGAGGACGACCTGCCGAAAACGGGCGCGAACTTCGTCGCCCTCTCGCCGGTTTCGTTCCTCCGCCGCGCGGGGCAGGTCTGGGGCGAACGCGTCGCGGTGATCCACGGCGCCCGTCGCGTCACCTATGCTGGGCTGCTGGAGCGGTCCCGCCGCCTTGTCTCGGCGCTGAAGGGGGCGGGCGTCGCATCAGGCGATGTGGTCGCGGCGCTGATGCCCAACATCCCGGAGATGCTGGAGGCGCATTTCGGCGTGCCGGCCGCGCAGGCCGTGCTCTGTCCGATCAACATCCGGCTCGATCCGGCGACGGTGCGCTTCATCCTGGAACATTCGGGCGCGAAAGTCCTGCTGCTCGATCGCGAGTTCGCCTCGCTTGCGAACGCGGCGCTGGAGGGCCTCGCCGCGCCGCCGCGCGTGGTCGTGGTGGACGATCCGGAAGGGCCGGGCGGGGCGGCGATCGACGCCACGCCGTACGAGGACGTCCTCGCCGGCGGCGACCCGGCGTTCCCGATCGACCCGCCGGCGGACGAGTGGGCGGCGATCTCGCTCTCCTACACCTCCGGCACGACCGGCGACCCCAAGGGCGTGGTGGTGCACCATCGCGGCGCCTATCTGAACGCCTGCGGCAATGCGCTCGCCTTCGAGCTCTCCCCGCGTAGCGTCTATCTCTGGACGCTGCCGATGTTCCACTGCAACGGGTGGACCTACACCTGGGCGGTGACGCTGCAGGGCGGGACTCATGTTTGCCTGCGCCGCGTCGAGCCCGCGCGCGTCTTCGCCCTGATCGCCGAGCACGGCGTGACCCACCTCTGCGCCGCACCCGTGGTGCTGAACATGCTGATCCACGCGCCGAAGGATCAGCGGCGCGCCTTCCCGCATCGCGTGCGCATCGCCACCGGCGGTGCCGCACCTCCGTCGCCGGTGATCGCGGCGATGGAGGAGCTCGGCTTCGAGGTCGTGCATCTCTACGGCCTCACCGAGTGCTACGGCCCCTCGCTCGCCTGCGCCTGGCAGCCGGGGCTGGAGTCCATGCCGCTGGCCGACAAGGCGGCGTTCATGGCGCGCCAGGGCGTCGCTCTGCCGACGCTCGAGGAGGCGACGGTGCTGGACCGCACGACAGGCACGAGGGTGCCGGCGGATGGGACGACACTCGGCGAGATCGCGCTGCGCGGCAACACGGTGATGAAGGGTTATCTGCGCAACCCGAACGCCAATGCCGCGGTGTTCGTCGATGGCTGGTTCCGCACCGGCGATCTCGGCGTGCTCCACCCCGACGGCTACATCGAGGTGAAGGACCGCGCCAAGGACATCGTCATCTCCGGCGGCGAGAACATCTCCAGCCTGGAGGTCGAGGAGGTGCTGTATCGTCATCCGCAGGTGATGGAGGCGGCGGTGGTGGCCGCGCCGGACGAGCGCTGGGGCGAGGTGCCGCACGCCTTCGTCGCGCTGAAGCCCGAGGCCGAGGGCCAGGTGAGCGAGGCCGAGATCATCGCCTGGTGCCGCGACCGCCTCGCGCATTTCAAGGCACCGAAGCGCGTCACCTTCGGCCCGCTGCCGAAGACGGCGACCGGCAAGATCCAGAAGTTCGAGCTGCGCGCGCGGTTGCGGAGTGCCGGGGCCGCGCGCTGAGCGTCCCGGCGTCGCGAACAGGCGATCGGCGCCGTCATACCTCCCGCATGACTGTGAAACCCTCCTGCGGGAGGTATGAGAGTCTTCTCGGCGCGCAGCCGCCATGCCAACCCTGCGCGCGACACCCTGCGCGGAAAGGTCGGGCCTTTGTGCGGCGGGTATCAGTCCTCCCGGAAGCCGTAAGCCGGCAGGCCCTGCTCGGCGCCGTAGTACTTGTAGGGGAGGAACTTGCCCGACATGGTGATCTTCACCCGATCGCCCTTCTCGTGCGGCAGGCGTTCGATCTCCATGTCGAAGTCGATCGCGCTCATGATGCCGTCGCCGAACTCCTCCTCGATCAGGACCTTCCACGCGGGCCCGTTCACCATGACGAGCTCGTAGAAGCGGTAGAT
>CALKJX010000240.1 GCA_937995555.1 uncultured Elioraea sp. | reverse complement strand
GGCCCCGGCTGCACGATGCCGGTGCCGAGGCGCTCGTGCTTGAATTCGCCGTACCCGGAATCGGAGATGTGCACGTTTTTCACGAGGCTGCCGAGCATGCGGATGGCAGCCGCCGGATCCTCCTTGATGTAGGCGCTGTTGCAGATGTCGAAGTTGATGCCGACGTCGGGCGCCACGTCCTCGGCGGCGCGCTTCATGTCGGCCGCCGTCGGCAGGAAGGTGAAGGGCACGTTCTCCAGCAGCAGGCCGACGCCGGTGTCCTTCGCGTAGGCGTGAAGCTCCTTGCAGCCCTCGATGAACCACTCGTACATCCACTTCACCGGCGGGTTGATCAGGCTGTTCACCGGGCCGGGAATGGCGACGACATAGGGGCAGCCCCAATACGCCGCCATGTCGATCGCCTCCTTGTAGCGGTCGAGCGTGTAGCGGCGCATCTTCACGCACACCGAGTTCGGGTTGTTGTCGAGCAGCGGATAGCAGAAGGACGACAGCCGCCAGCCCTCGCCGTCCAGCATCGCCTTGATATCGCGCTTCTCGGCCCAGGTCATCTCCGAGGGCCAGCAGTGCGGCGGGAAGATCATCATCTCGAAGGTGGTGTAGCCGAGCCCCGCCAGGTGGCGCAGCGCCTCCTTCCCGCTGTGCGAGTAGAGATAGGGGAAGGTGCTGGCGGCGACTGTCATGCCACTCATGCGGCGTGTCTCCCAAACCGGCGCGCGATGCGCGGAAAGCCTTGGCGCGCGGGACGTTACAGGCGGGCCATCGGGCTGTAAACGGAGCGTGGCGGCCGCGTGCGAGAGGTATACGTGCGACAAACTACCGATGTGCTGATCGTCGGCGGCGGCATCGCCGGATGCATGACGGCATGGCTGCTCGCGCGCGAGGGCGTGGACGCGATCGTGATCGAACAGCGCGCGCCGGGCGCCGGCGCATCCGGCGCCAATGCCGGCGGGCTGCACGGCCAGATCCCGCATGACGCCTTCCTCGCGCGCGGGGAGGCGTGGGCGCGGCAGTACCTGCACGCGCTGAGGCTGATGCACGCGTCCATCGCGCTGTGGCGGACGCTGCCGGAGGCGCTCGGCTGCGACCTCGACGTGAAGGTGAAGGGCGGTCTGCTGATCGCGGAGACGCGGTCGCAGCTCGCTGCCGTCGCGCGGAAGGCCGCGATCGAGCGGGCGGCAGGCTTCGCCGTGCGGCTCCTCGACCAGGCAGCGTTGCGCGCGGAGGCGCCCTATGTCACGCCGCGGGCGCTCGGCGCGATGCTGGCCGCGGAAGGGCAGGCGAGCCCGCTCCTCGCGGTGCCGGCACTGGCGCGGGCCGCGCGCGCGGCCGGAGCGCGGCTGCTGACGCGCACGGCGCTCTGCGGGCTGCGGCGGGATGCGCACGGCTTCCTTGCCGAGACGAGCGCCGGCGCGATCGCCGCGCGCCGGGTCGTGAACGCTGCCGGCGCCGATGCCGGGCGCGTCGCCTCGCTGCTCGGGCTGCGCCTGCCCGTCACCGGCGCGCCGATCCAGGTGAACGTGACGGAGCCGGCGGCGCCGCTGATCGGCCACCTGATGTACCACGCCGCCGGAATGCTGACGGTGAAGCAGGCATCGAACGGCACGGTGCTGATCGGCGGCGGCTGGCCGGCGCGGGAACGGCCCGGCGGCCGGCTCTCGCCCGATCCGCGCAGCATGGCGGCGAATCTCGGCCTTGCCTGCGCGGCGGTGCCGGCGATCGCGCCGCTGCGGCTGGTGCGCTGCTGGCCGGGGCGGGTGAACGAGACGCCGGACGCGCTGCCCGTGCTCGGCGAGGACCCGGACTGCCCGGGCCTGTTCGCCGCCTGCTTCCCGTGGATGGGCTTCACCTGCGGCCCCGTCACCGGGCGCATCACGGCCGATCTGCTGCTCGGGCGCGATCCGGGCTGCGACCTTGCGCCCTTCTCGGTGGCGCGGTTCAGAAACCGCGCGAGCGGCGGAACCTGAGCAGCGCCATCAGCTCGCGGTCGCGCCAGGCCACGCGCTCCTCCCAGCGGTCGAGCGGCAGCAGCGCGCGGCGCTCGGCCACCGCCCGTGCGACGAGATCGGGCGTCCACGGGTCGTTCTGCACGCGCTCGGCGCCCATCGCCGCGTAGTTGGCGGCCATGCGATCGGCGTGTTCGGCAAGGCCGCCGCGGTAGTTGAGGTCGCTCGTCTCGAACGGCCCTATCACCGAGTAGCGCATGCCGAGACCGTGGGTGACGATGCGGTCGAGATCGGCCACCGAGATCACGCCGTCGCGCAGCAGGCAGTACGCCTCCCGCAGCATGGCGCCCTGCAGGCGGTTGTAGACGAAGCCGCGCACTTCGCGCCCGAGCAGCACCGGCATCTGTCCCGCCTGTTCCATCAGCGCGCGCACGCGCGCCGCGGCCTCGGGCGCGGTGAAGGGCGCCGGCACGATCTCGACGACCGGGATCAGGAAGGGCGGATTGCCCGGATGCGCGACAAGGCAGCGCGCCCGGCCGGCGAGGCCTTCGGCGAACACCGACGCCGGGATGGACGAGGAGGAGGAGGCGAGCACCGCATCGGGCGGCGCCAGGCGGTCGAGATCGGCGAAGACGGCACGCTTGAGGTCTGGCTTTTCCAGCACCTGTTCCAGCACCAGCGTGGCGCCGGCGACGGCCTGCGCGAGATCGGGCGATGTGGTGATGCGCGCCGCGACGGCGGCCGGCTGCTCGTCGAGCAGACCCGCCTCGGCCAGCGCGTCGAGCCGCGCGCGGGCGGCGGCAGGTGCGCGCTCGAGCGCCGCGGCCGAGACGTCGTGCAGCCGCGCCGCATGGCCCGCGCGGGCGAACACGATCGCCCAGCCGATGCCGATGCTGCCCGCGCCGACCAGCGCCACCTCCGGCTTCGCCGTCTCCGCCATGTCCGATGCTCCTCCGCGATCCGCAGATCGTATGCGATTTTCGGCGCTTTCCGGCCGGTTGCGCCGCGTCCCGCGTCCCGCATAATGCGCGCGAACGGACGGCGGAAGCGGCGCGATGCCGGGATCGTCGCAAGGGGAGTGCTGGCGTGCTGCGTGTCCTCCGCCTCGTGGACGGGCTGAACCTGCTGCTGACCATGCTCGTCGGCGCGCTGCTCGCGGTGATGGCGGCCTCCGTGTTCGGGCAGGTGATGGTTCGCTTCGTGTTGACGGCGCTCGGCGTGAACATCAGCGCGCCTTGGACCGAGGAGCTCGCGCGCTACCTGCTGATCTGGATCGTGTTCCTCGGCGCCGGCATCGGCTGCCGCAAGGGGCAGCTCATCTCGCTCGAGTTCGTCGTGCGCACACTGCCGCGCCTGCCCGGCCAGGTGGCGAAGCACGCGGGCTACCTGATCTGCATCGGCTTCTTCGGCCTGATGGTCTCGGTGGGTCTCGCCTTCGTGGAACTCGGGCGCGTCGAGACGAGCCCGGTGATGAACCTCTCCAAGGCGTGGGTGTACTGGGCGATGCCGGCCGGCGCGTCGCTGATGATCCTGAACACCGCCGCCTTCATGGCGGAGGCGATCGCGACGCGACAGGACATCCGCGACATGGCCGGCGCGGCCTCGGCGGACTGAGGCATGGCGACCGCGCTCCTCATCCTGTTCGCGCTGTTCGCCGCCGGCATCCCGATCGCCTTCGCCCTCGGCCTCGCGGCACTGCCGACGCTGGCCGGCATGGGCATCCCCTTCATCGCCGTCCCGCAGGTGGTGTTCGAGAGCCTCGACAGCTTCGCGCTGATGGCGCTGCCGCTCTACGTGCTGGCGGGGCGGCTGATGCAGTTCGGCGGCATCGCGGAGCGGCTGGTGCAGTTCGCCATCGCGCTGGTCGGCGTGCTGCCGGGCGGGCTGGCGGCGGCGGTGGTCGTCACCTCGATGCTGTTCGCGACCATCTCCGGCTCCTCGGCCGCGACGGCCGCGGCCATCGGCTCGGTCCTGATCCCGGAGATGCAGCGGCGGCTCTACCCGCGGCCCTATTCGGCGTCGGTCGTCGCGTCGTCCGGCGAGCTCGGGGTGATCATCCCGCCCTCGGTGCCGATGATCATCTACTGCGTGATCACCGGCGTCTCGATCACCGAGATGTTCCTCGCCGGCCTCCTGCCCGGCATCATGATCGGCCTGTCGCTGATGCTGACGGCGAGCGTCATGGCCCTTCTGCTTGGCTACGGGGACCGCGACCGGCCGGGCCTCGCCGCCTATCTCGCGAATCTCTGGACGGCGTTCCACCAGGGCGTGCTGTCGCTGTTCATGCCCGTCATCATCCTCGGCGGCATCTACGGCGGCGTGTTCACGCCGACGGAGGCGGCGGTGGTGGCGGTGTTCTACGCGCTCGTGCTCGGGCTGTTCGTGTACCGCCGCATCACCCTCGCCGAACTGCCGCGCATCTTCGCCGATGCGGCGGTCACCTCGGCGGTGGTCATGATCATCGTCGGCTTCGCGGCGATGTTCGGCTTTGCGCTGCAGCTCCTGCAGGCGCCGCAGACCATCGCGGCGGCGCTGCGCGGGGTGTCCTCCGATCCGCTGGTGTTCCTGCTGCTCGTGAACCTGTTCCTGCTCGTCGTCGGCATGTTCATGGAGACCTTCGCCGCGATCATCATCCTCGCGCCGATCCTGGCGCCGATCGCCTCCGAGTTCGGCATCCACCCGGTGCATTTCGGCGTGATCGTGATCGTGAACCTCGCGGTCGGCATGGTCACGCCGCCGGTCGGCGTGAACCTGTTCATCGCCTGCGGCATCGCGAGGATCGGCATGGAACAGCTGATCCGCCCGCTCTCGGTCTTCCTGGCCGTGCTGCTCGCGAACCTCATGGTCATCACCTACGTGCCGGGGCTGTCCTTGGCCCTGATACGCTGATCACCCCGAACCCCTCGAGGAGGAACCCCGCATGATCACCACCCGACGCGCTCTCGGCGGCCTAGCCGCCGCCGCCGGCCTCACCGCCGCGCTGCCGAAGCCCGCGGTGCACGCGCAGGCGCCGATCACCATCAATGTCGGCCATGTGCTCAGCACGACCAGCGCCTACCAGGCGATCTTCACCCGCATGAACGACCTCGTGCGTGAGCGCACGGGCGGCCGCGTGACGATCAACATCCAGGCTGCCGGCGCCGCGGGCAACGAGACGCGCATAATCCAGTCCATGCGCACCGGCATCCTGGACGGCAGCTTCGTCGGAGGCTCCACGCTCGAGACGGTGCAGCCCAACTACCGCGTTCTGTCGCTGCCCTATCTGTTCGACGACCATCCGCAGGCCAACCGCATCCTGCAGGGGCCGGTCGGGCAGGAGATGATGGGGCTGCTCGAGCCGCTGAACCTGCTCGGCCTCGGCTTCGGCGCGATCTTCGAGCGCAACATCGCCTCCCGCCGCGCGATCAACACCCCGGCCGACCTGCAGGGCCTCAAGATCCGCGTGCTGCCGACGCCGGGCTTCGTCGAGGCCTATCGCGCCCTCGGGACGCAGCCGACGCCGATGGCCTATGGCGAGGTGTTCCTCGCGCTGCAGAACAACGTCGTGGACGCGCTGGAGGTATCGCCCGACGCGGTGGTGAACGACCGCTTCATCGAGGTCATCTCCCACTACGCCCTGACGAAGGTGCACCAGTCCACGACCGTGATGACGTGGTCGCGCATCCGCTGGAACGCCTATCCGGCGGAGGTGCAGCAGGCGCTCCGCACATCCGCCGCGGAGGCGATCCGCCACGGCCTCGCCGAGCATGACAGGCTGAACGCCGAAGGCATGGCCACGATCCGGGCCCGCGGCATCACCGTCACGGAGCCGAATCTCGCGCCGTTCATGGAACTCGCGCGCCGCTCCTACCCGACGATCCTGGCCGAGGCGCCGCAGGGCCAGCAGTGGGTGGACCGCATCAGCGCGGCCAAGCGCCAGGGCTGAGCCC
>CALKJX010000239.1 GCA_937995555.1 uncultured Elioraea sp. | reverse complement strand
ATCGAGGCGATGGCCTGCGGCACGCCGGTGATCGCCTGGCGCTGCGGCTCGGTGCCGGAGGTGATCGAGCCGGGTGTCACGGGCTTCATCGTCGCCTCCGAGACGGAGGCGGCCGAGGCGGCGCGACGTGCCGCGATGCTCGATCGCGGCCGCATCCGCGCCCGTTTCGAGGCGCGCTTCACGGCCGAGCGCATGGCGCGCGGCTATCTTGCGATCTATTCTCGGCTGTGCGAGGCCGCCTCCGACCGGGCGATCGCCGTCTGACCTCGCCCGCGCGCCCAGCATCCGGAGCCTGCGACATGGATCAGCCGCTCACCGCGGTGCCCGCGATCCAGTTCTACATCCCTGCGACCGCCTCGCTCGCCGAGCGCCGGCCGCGCACCCTCAAGCACGGCGACATGTTCGGCCTGTTCGACCCGGACGGCGACATCGCCGAGGGCGAAGCGAGCCCTGAAGGACTCTACTTCCGCGACACGCGCGTGCTGTCGCGTCTCTCGCTCGCCATCGCCGGGCGGCGGCCCATCTCGCTCAGCTCGCGCGTGAGCGACGACAACCAACTCCTGACGGTCGACCTGACGAACGCCGACATCTTCGATCGCGACGGCCGACTGATCCTGCCGCGCGACGTGATCCATCTTCGGCGCACGCGCTTCCTGCGCGACGGCACCTGCTTCGAGCGGCTCCGGCTCGAGAGCTTTGACACCGTGCCGCGCGAGCTGGCGCTGACGATCGACGTCGCGGTCGACTTCGCCGACCTGTTCGAGGTGCGCGGCCATCGTGCCAGCGGGCACGGAACGGCGACAGCGCGGAGCGGGCCGAACGACATGGTCTTTTCTTACACGGCGCGTGACGGGCTCGTCACCGAGGTGACACTCACCGCAGCGCCGCTGCCGGCAACAGTGGCGCACGGCCGTTTCGCCTGGCGGCTGGACTTGGCGCCCAAGGCACGACGTATCCTCGAACTGCGCGTCGCCGTGCGGCAGGACGACAGCGGCGCGCAGGCGCGCATCCATCCGCCTTTCATCGCCGCACTGCGCACGGCTCGGCGCAAGCTGCGCAGGGATGCGCGCCGCGCCGCCGCGATCGAGACCTCGAACGAGGTGGTGAACGAGGTCATCTGCCGCGCCGCGGCCGATCTCTGGATGCTCACGGCCGAGACGCCGCACGGCCTCTATCCGCACGCCGGCATTCCGTGGTTCAGCACCGTGTTCGGCCGCGACGGGCTGATCACCGCGATCGAGACACTGTGGATGGACCCCGAGCTGGCACGGGGCGTGTTGCGCTACCTCGCCGCGACCCAGGCGACCGTCACCGACCCGGCGCGCGACGCCGAGCCGGGCAAGATCCTTCATGAGCTGCGCGAAGGCGAGCTCGCTCGTCTCGGCGAGGTGCCGTTCGGCCGCTACTACGGCAGCGTCGACGCCACGCCTCTCTTCGTGCTGCTCGGCGGTCTCTACCACCGCCGCACGGGCGACGAGGCGACCATGCGCACGATCTGGCCGGCGATCCGGGCGGCACTCGGATGGATTGACCGCCATGGCGACCGCGACGCCGACGGGTTCGTCGAGTATGAGGCCGCCCGCAAGACTGGCCTCGTCAACCAGGGCTGGAAGGACTCAGGCGATTCGGTGTTCCACGCTGACGGCAGCCTCGCGCGCGGACCGGTCGCGCTGGCCGAGGTGCAAGGCTACGTCTATGCCGCCAAGCGCGAGGCGGCGCGGCTCGCGCTGTTCATGGGGGATCGCGCGCTGGCCGTCGCGCTGGAACGGGCGGCCGAGGCACTCAGGCAGCGGTTCGAGACGGCCTTCTGGTCGGATGAACTCGGCTGCTACGCGCTTGCGCTCGACGGCGACAAGCGGCCGTGCCTGGTACGGGGCTCGAACGCGGGCCAGCTGCTGTTCACCGGGATCGTCCCGCCCGAACGTGCCGCCCGCCTCGTCGATCTCCTCACCGCGCCCGCGTTCTTCTCCGGCTGGGGCATTCGCACGATCGCCGAAGGCGAGGCGCGCTACAATCCGATGTCATACCATAACGGATCGATCTGGCCGCACGACAACGCGCTCATCGCGCTCGGCTTCGCGCGGGCGGGCTGCGGCGAGGCGGTGCTGAAGGTGCTGGTCGGCCTGCTCGACGCCGCCGCGACGATGGACCTGCGGCGGCTGCCCGAGCTCTATTGCGGCTTCCGTCGTCGTCCCGGCACCGGACCGACGCTCTATCCGGTCGCCTGCGCGCCGCAGGCATGGGCCGCCGGTGCGGTCTTCGGCGCGCTTGGCGCGGCGCTCGGCATCATGGTGGAGGCAGACCCGGCCGCGGTCACGCTGTGCCATCCGCGCCTGCCGCCGATGGTGGAACAGGTGCGCATCAGGGGGCTTCGCGCAGGCGAGGGCAGCGTCGATCTGTTGCTGCGCCGCCATGACGAGGATGTCGCCGTGAACGTGCTGGCGCGGCAGGGCGATGTCGCCGTGCGGGTGGTGCTCTGACCCGTCAGGCGCCGAGCCGGCGCAGGAAGGCGCCGTGCACGAAACCGTCGGGCACACCGTCACTCTTGAGGTCGACCTGACACCATTCGCCCTCCTCGCGCAGCACGCGCAGCCGCGTGCCGGGGGGCAGCGAGCGCAGAACGGTGAAGCCGGTGCCGGGGCCGCCGCGCAGGTTCAGCGTATCGCGCACCACCACCTCGAACTCGCCCAGGTCGTTGTCGCGCAGCGTGCCGGACCCGGCCGCACCTCCCTGGTTCTGGTAGCGCAGCATCGGGAAGGCCGGGCCCGGATCGACCTTGCGGCCGGGCGAGATGTCATCGTGGCCCACCACCTCCTGGATCGTCGGGTAGGCCTCGCGCAGGGCTGCGACGATCGCATCGAGCGCGCGCAGTTGCGCTTCCGGGTAGAGCTCCCACGCCGTCTCCGGTCCGCCGTTCTTGTGGCGCGCGACGAGCACCTCGTGCGGCGCGAAGGTGCGCAGCCCGGTGCGCGTCCAGCCATCCGACCTGCGCTGGTCGAGGAAGCCGAAATTGGCGTTCTCGATGCCGATCGAATGCTGATTGAGCCCGTCGAAGCCCCGCCAGGAGGAGGGTCCGGCATGGAAGGCGGCGACGTTGAACGGCACGGTCTGCATGATGCCGCCGTCGCGATCGACGAACAGATGCGCCGACAGCCCACGCTCGCGGATCGCGCGCACCGAGGAGAGCGCCGAGCCGCCGGCCGTGTAGTGCATGACAATGAAGCGCGGCGTGATCTTGCCGCCCACATGCGGCGACTCGTCGAACTGCACGGCCTCGAACCGGTGACGCTTGACCTCCAGCATGGCCGCTCTCCTGCCGGTTGCGTTCCCTGACTCCAGCAGTCTAGCCGCACGCTGCAGCGACGGTCATCGCAAGATGCGATACCGCAACGGCACCCTGTCGGGACAAACGCGCTGACGCGACCGCTACACGGGCACGCGGCCGAAGATCGCCGACAGCACGGCGTAGAGCACGGCTCCCACCGCGGCCCCCAGCAGCGTGCCGTTCAGCCGGATCATCTGCAGCTCGCGGCCCACCTTCAGCTCGATCCGCTCGACGATGTCCTGGTCCGACCACGCCGCCACCTTCGCCGCGACGAAGCCCTCGATGCGCGACTGCGCGCGCGGGGCGAGCGCCGCGACGAGCTCCTCGACGAAGCGGTTGAGGCCGCGCCGCGCCTCCGCGTCCGCCTCCAGCGTGCGGCCGAGATTGGCGAGCATCGCCGCAAGCGCGGCGACGATCCGCCCGTCCTCGCGCTCGATGTCGAAGCGCGCCATCTGCGCGAGCCTCAGCACCGCGTCCTCGAGCCAGGCCGCGACCGTCGGGTGCGTGAAGACGGCGCGGATGGCGCGCGCGAGATCGGCGGCGCGGCCTGGGTCGTGCTCCAGCCGGTGGATCTCGCTCTCCACCCAGGCATCGAAGGCGGCGCGCAGGTCGCTGTCGGAAGGCTCGATGCGCGCGAGCTCGGCGTTCAGGCTGGAGAGCACCTTCTTCGCGATCCAGGCGCCGGCGACCCACTTCACCACCTTGCCGCCCTGCTCGGCGACCCGGCTCTCGATCGCGACGCGCAGCTTCTCCTCGTTGGCCGCGAGTGTCGTCTTCACCCGCGCGAGCGCGTAGCCGAACACCTCCTGGTGCTGGCCGCCATCCAGCAGCGTGCGCAGCAGGCGTCCCGCGAGGCGCCCCGTGCCCGGCCCGGCGACGATGCGCGGCAGCAGGCGGCGCAGCACGGTCTGGGCGCGGCCCTCGGCGAGGGACTCAAGCAGGCGCGGCACGAACGGCGCGATGGCGGTGGCGGTCCGTCGCGCCGCCACCGGATCGGCGAGCCAGCGTGCGGCGGCGGCGGCGACGTCCACGCCCTCGACCGCGCGGCGGATGGCCTCGGGGGTGAAGAACTGGCGCGCGACGAAGCGGCCCATGCCGCCGGCGAGACGCTGCTTCTCGCGCGGGATCAGCCCGCCGATGCCGGTCCAGCGGCCGAACGGGTAGCGGAACAGCGCGTTGACCGCGAACCAGTCCGCCACCGCGCCGACGAAGCCGGCCTTGGCGGCGGCATGCGCGAGGTCGAGCCAGTAGGGCCGTGGCGGCTCGATGGCGTAGAGGCCGACCGTCGCGGCGAGGGTCGCCGCCATGGCCGTGCCGGCGTAGAGCCGCCAGCGCAGCAGGCGCGCACGCTCCTCGGCGTGCTCGGCGACCGGGGGATCGAGGGGGCCGTGCATGGCGCGGACCTTAGGCGAGCCGGCAGGGGGCAGAAAGCGTGCGCCCGGTCACGCCCGCGAGGGGCGGGTCGCGAGCGCGAGCCCGACGAAGATCAGCGTTGCCGCCGGCAGCACCAGCGCCCCGGGCACCTCGGCGAAGAACATCCAGCCCCAGAACAGCCCGGTCAGCACAATCAGGTAGCCGACCTGGCTGACGAACACCCCGCCCTGGCGGGTGAGCAGGCGGAAATAGATCAGGTAGGCGCTCGCCACCAGCAATCCCTGGCCGGCCGCGAGCCCGGTCGCGACATCGATGCCGGGCAGGCGGATTTGGCCGAACAGGGCGGCGGCCGGGATCAGCCAGAGCGCGGCGGCGGTGGTGGTGCCTGCGGCGAGCGCGAGCGGCGGTGCGCCGGCGGGGCGGAAGCGCACCGCGAACAGGTTGGACAGCGCGTAACAGCACGGCACCAGCACGGTCACCGCCGCCCAGAACAGGCTGCCGCCTTGCGGCAGCGCGGCGCCGGGCGCGAGCGCGAGGGCGGTGCCGGCGAGCGCCAGGACCACGCCGGCGGCCCGGCGGAACGTCGCGTGTTCAAGCCCAGTGGCGGCGGCGAGCAGGAAGGTGAGCAGGGGCGCAGCCGGCAGGACCATCGCCAACAGCCCCGCCGGCAGGTGCTGGAGGGCGACGAAGGTGAGCGTGCCCGGGGTGGCGAAGCCGATCAGCCCGCTGCCGACGTAGAAGCCGAGGGCGCGCGGATGGACGGGCATGTGGGCGCGCTGGGCCGCCACGACAGCGCACAGGATCGCCGCGGCGAAGCCGGCATAGAAGAGGGAATAGGCGACCGGGCCGATTCCCCCGGCGACGGCGAGCTTGCCCACGGCCGGGGTGAGGCCCCAGAGCGTGCCGAGGGTGCCGAGCAGGGCGAGCGCGCCGGGGGAGGGGGGAAGCAGGGACACTGCCTTCCCTTACCCCCGCTCGCGTCGCGATTGAACCGGGCCGGGCGGCGGGGCATGCTCCGGCCCGCATGCGCTGCCCCCACCCTCCGAGTCGCGAAACCCTGCGCCTGCCGCACGGCCCCACCGAGGTCGAGTGGCGGCGGAGCGCGCGCGCAAGGCGGATCACGCTCCGGATCGACCCCGCCGCCGGTGCGGTGGTGGTGACGCTGCCGCCGCGGGCCGGCCGCGGCCAGGGCATGGCGCTGTTGCAGGTCAACAGCCGCTGGGTGGCCGACCGGTTGGGCGCGCTCGCCCCGCATGTGCCGTTCGCCGACGGGGCGGTCGTGCCGCTGCTCGGCGTGCCGCATCCGATCCGCCACGAGCCCGCAGGGCTCGGCGGGGTCTGGCTGGCCGACGGCGCGATCCGGGTGGCGGGCGACCCGTCCTTCCTGCCGCGCCGGGTGGCGGACTGGTTCCGGGCCGAGGCGCGGCGGCGGATCACGCCGCTGGCGCTGGACCATGCGGCGCGGATCGAGCGGTCGGTGCGCCGGATCGCCATCAAGGACCAGCGCAGCCGCTGGGCCTCCTGTGCGCCGGACGGCACCTTGGCCTTCTCGTGGCGCCTGGTGATGGCGCCCGAGTGGGTGCTGGACTACGTGGTGGCGCACGAGGTGGCGCATCTGCGCGAGATGAACCACTCGGCCCGCTTCTGGGCGGTCGTTGCCTCGCTGACCCCGCATACCCAGGCGGCCAAGGCGTGGCTTGGCCAGCACGGTGCGCGGCTGCTGCGCTACGGGTGAAATTGATGGCACGGGCTCGGACGCGGTTGCCGATCCGAGGTGGTCGGAGCGTCTGGTACGGGCGCCGGCCGTTAAGCCACAAGGGTGGAGGCATGAGCGTGTTGCATCGACGGGCGCTGCTGCCGGCGCCATTCATGGCCGCATACTTCGGCCGTGCACAGGCCCAGCTGGGGTGGCCGCAGCGTCCTGTGCGGCTGATCGTGCCCTACGCCGCTGGCGGCGGGACAGATATCCTGGCCCGCGCCATGGCCGAGGCGCTGCGTCCGCTCCTCCCCCACCCGGTTGTGGTCGAGAACCGTCCCGGCGCGGCCGGGGTGGTGGGCTCCGACGCCGTCGCGCGCGCCGAAGCGGACGGGCATACGCTGCTGATGGTGGTGAGCACACATGTGATGAACCGCTATCACCTGCCGTCGCTCCCCTTCGACCCGATCCGCGACTTCACGCCGATCGCGATGCTGACCCGCAATACGATGGTACTGGCGGCAGGTGCAGTGCAGCCCTTCGACAGTCTGCCGGCCATGCTCGCCTACGCTCGCGGCAATCCGGGCCGCGTCGGTACCGGCTCGACCGAGGCGCTCACCTCCTTCCTCGGCCAGGAGCTCGCCCGTCGGGCTGGCGTGGAGATGCCGGACGTGCCCTACCGTTCGGGTGGGCAGTTGATGAACGACATCGTCGCCGGCCATCTGCCGGTCGGCTGGACCAGCACCGTCAGCGCCACGCCGCACATACCGACCGGGCGGGTGCGCATCCTCGCTGTTTCCACAGCCAGCCGCACCCCCTATTTCCCGGACGTGCCAACGGTCCAGGAAACGGGGATCGTAGACTTCGACTTCGCCGGCTGGGTCGCCCTCCTGGCTCCCCCACGCCTCGCGGAGGCGCTGGTCGCGCGCATCGGCGCCGTCGTGGAGCGCGTGTTCGGCGACCAGACGTTCCGCCAGCGGCTGGTGACGCTCGGCGTCGAGGCCGATTTCCGCTCCGCCGACGGCCTGCGCGCGGTGATGGAGCGCGAGGACCGCATCTGGGCCGCGGCGGCGCGCGCCGGTCACATCCAACCGCAGCGGTAGCCCGCGAGCGCGGGCCCGGTCGCGCGACCCAAGACAGGCCCCAACGCCCGGATCCGTCCGAACCGCCATCAGCCCGCAGATCCCGGGCGCCCCTCGGGCAGGGAAGCGGACGACCTGGGGGAAGGACCCGGTGCCGTGGATGCTTCCACGCGCAGACGGCCGCATTCTCGGTGTCCCAGCTCCTTTTTCGGCCCTGCCGTGGCCTGCGCCGCGTCCTGTCCCAGGCACACGCGGGAGACGGAAGGCGCATGGTCGCGCTGCGGTGGACGGAACGGCGGACGACGCGCGGGGGATTCGCGGCCTGGGCATGCCGGTCCGGCAGCGCGGCCCGGTCCGGCGTCCTCCCACTTCCGGCCCTTGCCCCCCGGGGTTATTTACCTGCCATGCCCAGCAGCAACGACATCCGCGCCGCCTTCCTGGACTTCTTCCGCCGCCACGACCACGCGGTGGTGGAGTCCTCGCCGCTCGTGCCGCGCAACGACCCCACGCTGATGTTCACCAACGCGGGGATGGTACAGTTCAAGAACGTCTTCACCGGACTTGAGCATCGTCCCTACACGCGTGCGGCGACCGCGCAGAAATGCGTGCGCGCAGGCGGCAAGCACAACGACCTGGAGAATGTCGGCTACACCGCACGGCACCACACCTTCTTCGAGATGCTGGGGAACTTCTCCTTTGGCGACTACTTCAAGGACCTCGCGATCGAGCTCGCCTGGACGCTGGTGACGAAGGACTACGGCCTGGCCAAGGACAGGCTGCTGGTCACGGTCTATCACGACGACGACCATGCGGCGGCGGCGTGGAAGAGGATCGCCGGGCTGCCGGAGGAGCGGATCATCCGCATCGCCACCTCGGACAATTTCTGGGCGATGGGCGACACCGGCCCGTGCGGGCCATGCAGCGAGATCTTCTACGACCACGGCCCCGGCATTCCGGGTGGTCCGCCCGGCAGCGCCGAGGCGGATGGCGACCGGTTCATCGAGATCTGGAACCTCGTGTTCATGCAGTTCGAGCAGTTGCCCGATGGGCGGCGCATCGATCTGCCCAAGCCCTCGATCGACACCGGCATGGGGCTGGAGCGGCTCGCCGCCATCCTCCAGGGCAAGCACGACAACTACGACACCGACACCCTGCGCGCGCTGATCCTCGCCTCGGCCGAGGCGACCGGCACCGATCCCGATGGGCCGCACCGCGTCAGCCACCGCGTGATGGCGGATCATCTGCGCTCGTGCTGCTTCCTCATTGCCGATGGCGTGCTGCCCTCGAACGAGGGGCGTGGCTATGTGCTGCGGCGGATCATGCGCCGGGCGATGCGACACGCGCATCTGCTGGGCGCGCAGGAGCCGGTGATGTGGCGGCTGGTACCGGCGCTGATCCGCCAGATGGGCGTGGCCTATCCGGAGCTCGGCCGGGCCGAGGCGCTGATCACCGAGACGCTGCGGACCGAGGAGAGCCGCTTCCGTGCGATGCTGGACCGCGGCCTGCACCTGCTCGCCGAGGAGACCGCGAAGCTCGGGCACAGGCAGCCGCTGCCGGGCGAGGTCGCGTTCAGGCTCTACGACACCTACGGCTTCCCGCTCGACCTGACGCAGGACGCGCTGAAGGCGGAAGGCCGGCTGGTCGATGTCGAGGGGTTCCAGCGGGCGATGGAGGCGCAGCGCGCGCGGGCACGCGCGGCCTGGGCGGGTTCGGGCGAGGCGGCGACCGAGGCGGTGTGGTTCGACCTGCGCGAGAAGGTCGGGGCGACCGAGTTCCTCGGCTACTCGACCGAGACGGCGGAGGCGGAGATCCGCGCGCTGGTGGTGAACGGCCAGCCGGTGAACGAGGCGCGTGGCGGCGACGAGGTCGCGCTGCTCTTGAACCAGACGCCGTTCTACGGCGAGTCCGGCGGGCAGGTCGGGGATGCCGGAACGATCCGCTCGGGCGACGGCCTGGTGATCGCAGTGCGCGACACGCAGAAGAAGCTCGGCGATCTGCACGTGCATCTGGGCACGGTGACGCAAGGGATCGCGCGCGTCGGCACGGCGGTGGTGGCGGAGGTCGATCACGCGCGGCGGAGCGCGATCCGCGCGCATCACAGTGCCACGCACCTGCTGCACGAGGCGCTGCGGCGAAGGCTCGGCAAGCATGTCGCGCAGAAGGGCTCGCTGGTGGCGCCCGACCGGCTGCGCTTCGATGTCAGCCACCCCAAGGCGATCGAGCCCGACGAGCTGCGCTGGATCGAGGCGGAGGTGAACGCGCGCGTGCGCGAGAACGCGCCGGTGGTCACGCGGCTGATGACGCCCGACGAGGCCGTGAAGCAGGGCGCGATGGCGCTGTTCGGCGAGAAATACGGCGACGAGGTGCGCGTCGTCTCGATGGGTGCGGACGAGGCGGCGACGGATCGCGCCGGGCAGTACTCGGTCGAGCTCTGCGGCGGCACGCATGTGCGCGCCACGGGCGATATCGGACTGTTCAAGGTGCTGTCCGAGGGCGCGGTGTCGGCAGGCGTGCGTCGCGTCGAAGCGGTGGTCGGCGAAGCCGCACTCGCCCATGTCGGCGCGACCGAAAAGACCCTGGCCATGATCGCCGCGACGCTGAAGGCGCCGCCCGCCGAGGCCGCCGCGCGCGTCGAGGCGCTGCTCGAGGAGCGCCGCCGGCTGGAGCGTGAACTTGCCGAGCTCCGCCGGAGGCTCGCGACAGGCGGCGCGGGCGCGGCGCCGGCCTTCGAGGAGGTAGGCGGCGTGAAGCTCGCCGCGCGCGTGGTCGAGGTGCCGGCGAAGGATCTCAAGGGGCTCGCCGACGAGATCCGCAAGGGGCTCGGCTCGGGCGTGGTCGCGCTCGTCTCGCCGATGGACGGCAAGGCCTCGATCGTGGTCAGCGTGACGCCGGACCTGTCCGCGCGTTTCTCGGCAGTCGAGCTCGTGAAGGCGGCCGCGGCGGCGGTCGGCGGCAGGGGCGGCGGCGGCCGGCCCGACATGGCGCAGGCGGGCGGGCCGGACGGGGCGAAAGCCGAAGCGGCGCTCGCGGCCGTGCGGGAGGCGCTCGCGGCCTGAACGGAGGCGCGCATGGCGGAGAGCGACGGGATGCTGTTCGTCTACGTCACGGCGGCCAGTGCCGAGGAGGCGCGCAGCATCGGCCGCGCGCTGGTCGAGGAGGGGCTGGCCGCCTGCGTGAACCTGCCCGCGCCCCACACGGCGATCTATCGCTGGGAAGGCGCGATCGCCGAGGATGCCGAGCAGGCGCTGATCGCCAAGACCACGGCGGCGCGCTTCGACGAACTCGCGCGGCGGGTGCGGTCGCTCTCCTCCTATGATGTTCCTTGCATCGTCGCGCTGCCCGTGGCGGCAGGAGACGCCGAGTTCCTCGCCTGGATCGCGAGGCAGGTTCGCCCGCCGCCCTCCGGCTGAAGCCCGTGGTTTGCGTGCCGGCGCGGTGTCGGCCATCCTCCGCGGCGCAAGACGTCACCCGGGAGGACCGTCCATGCTGAACCGCCGTCATCTGCTCGTCGCGCCTGTCGCACTCGCCGCCGCGCCGCTCGTGCGTCCGGCGATCGCGCAGGCCTGGCCCGCGCGCACGGTGCGCATCATCGTGCCCTGGCCGCCGGCGGGCTCCACCGACGTGCTCGTGCGGTTCTACGCCGAACGGCTGCAGGCCATGCTCGGCCAGGCCTTCGTGGTCGAGAACCGGCCCGGCGCGGGCGGCAATATCGGGGTCGATGCGGTCACGAAAGCGACGCCCGACGGTTACACGATCGGCATAGCCTCGGTCGGGCACCTGTCTATCAACGAGTTCCTTTATGCGCGGTTGCCCTACGATCCGCATACGCTGAAGCTGGTCGGCGTGGCGTGGGAGCTGCCGAACGCCGCCGTGGTGCCGGCCGAGCACAACCCCTCGCGCACGCTCCAGGAGTTCATCGCCTGGGCGAAGGCGAAACCCGACGGTATCACCTATGGCTCGCCTGGTGTGGGCACGACGCCGCATCTCTCCGGCGCGCTGTTCTGCGCCCGGGTCGGGATCCAGGGGACGCATGTGCCATTCCGCGGGGCGGCGCAGGCGATCCCGGTCATGCTGGGCGGGCAGCTCGACTTCGCGCTCGACAATCTGACCAGCTACGTCCCGGTGATCCGCGAGGGGCGGATGCGGGCGCTGGCCGTCACCTCGGCCGGGCGCGTGCCGACCATGGCGGAGGTGCCCACCATGGCCGAGGCCGGCGTGCCCGACTTCGTCGTCACCTCCTGGCAGAGCTTCTTCTTCCCGCCCGGCACGCCCGACGCGCCGATCCGCCGCATGAGCGCGGCGCTGAAGGAGATCAGCGAGGAGGAGGCGATGCGCAAGCGCTTCCTCGATGCCGGCGCCTTCATGGCCTGGTCCACGCCCGAGGAGGCAGCCGCGCGCGCCGCGCGCGAGCGGCCGATGTGGCGGGAGGCGGTTCGGATCTCGGGCGCGCGGGTCGAATAGTCCGCGCCCATGGGGTGGAGCGGCTGGCGGCCCGCTCCACCGATCGGATCAGTCGGCGCGGATCCCCGCCTTCCCGATCACCTCGGCCCAGCGCGCGCGGTCGGCGGCGATGGTGCGGAACGGCGCCCGAGGGCTCGCGACCGGGCTGTCGTCGACGTTCGCGACTTTGGCGATGAGTGTCGGCCGCGGTCGACGTCGAAGGGCATGCGCACGCCCGGCAGCACCGGCTGCACCGCGTGCATCGCCATGATCGCCAGCACCACCGTGTGGCCGTCGGGCGGCGCCTGGGCGACGTAGTCGGCCGCGTCCATGCCCTGGATCAGCGCGCGCAGCGTGGTGTTGATCAGATGCGCGATCGCGCCGTGTGCCCGGCCGTGATGGCTCTCGCCCCAGCCGATGAGGCCATCGTCGGTGACCACCTTCACCACCACCGCGTCGCGCTTCACGGCAGTGCCGATGCCGAGGCTGACGCGTTCGTTCTCCGGCACCGGAAGCGACACCGGCCATGCCGGCACCGAAGCGAGCCTCATCGCCGACCTCCCTGCCATCGCGCCGTGACGGTGCAACCGATCTCCGCCGACCCTTTCGGCAGCGTGGCATTCTGCGCCCCGGCAGGTCAATCGATCGGGCCGGTGCCGTGAGCGCTCAGGGCCGGCGCAGCATCCGTCGAACGGCCCGCGCGTCCGTGCCATCCGTGGGGCCGATGTCGCGCAGCAGATGCGGATCGAGCCGCGCCAGAGCGCTGAGAGTCCACCGCTCGACGTAGCGCCGCTGCAGCTCGTCGAGAAGTCGCATCAGGGCCTTCAGCGCCGCGCGCGGGCTGGCGACGGCCAGGATCTGGACGGTCATGTTCCGGTGTTCCTCGGCACGCCGTGCCGGGCGGCGTGCAGTCGGAAGACACCTGGCGGCGGCACGGCTCCGTACCATGTCCGGGGTCCACGGATACCATTGCTGCCGTTTCAGCAGCGCTGCATCCTGCCAAGTCGTGCGGGATCGCCTCGAGGCCCGCCTACACGCCGGCTACACGGCTCGCATGGGCAGGAACGGAACGACGCCGGACAAGCCCAGTGTCATCGTCGACGACGACGAGCCCGATCTGTGCGCGGCGGTCTCCGATCATCTCGGCCGGCACGGCTTCTCGGTCCGTGCGGTAGGCGACGGTGCGGCGTTCCGCGCCGCGGTCGGCCGGAGCGCGCCCGACATCGCCCTGCTCGACATCAGCCTGCCGGGCGAGGACGGGCTCTCGCTCGCGCGGTTCCTGCGCGGCGCGCAGGTCCTGACCGTCGGCATCGTCAGGGTCACCGCCGCCGGTGAGGTGGTGGACCGAGTTGTCGGGCTCGAGATCGGCGCCGATGATCAGGTGGCCAAGCCTTTCGATCTGCGCGAGCTGCTCGCGCGCGTCCGCGCGGCCTGGCGCAAGGTCGAGGCGGCGCGTGCCGCGGTCGTGCTTCCCGCTAGGCCGGCCGAGCGCATTCCCTTCGGTCCGCTCAACATCGACGTCGCCGCGCGCAAGGCGCTCGACGAGCGGGCGAGCCGATCGACCTGACCGCCATGGAGTGCGATCTCGTGCTCGCCTTCGCCGAGCGGCCCGGGCGCGTGCTGACGGCGCGCGCAACTGCTCGACATCGCCCATCCCGGCGGCAGCGATCCCTTCGACCGCGCGATCGACGTGCGCATCACGCGCCTGCGCCGCAAGATCGAGCGCAACGCGGCTGCGCCCATGCTGATTCGCACCGTGCGCAGCGCCGTCTACGTGTACGATGGCTGAGCATCACACGGCGGCGGCGTCTGCGCTGCCGGAGATGAACGAGACGCTGTTCCGCAGCGTGCTCCGCCGGACGCCGGCCCGCATCGCCTTCATCGACCGCGACCGGATCCACCGCTACGTCAATCCCGAATACGCGTCGTTCATCGGTCTGCCGATCGATGCGATCCTCGGCCGGTCCGTTGCCGAGGTGCTCGGCGAGGCGGCGGCCGCGCAGCTCTGACGGCTGAGCCGTCGCGCGCTCGTGGGCGAGACCGTGCGTTGGCTCGGCTGGCTCAGCTATCCGGCGGCGCTTGCGGCGCCGGGCACGCCGCTCGCCGAATTCGTGCGCCACCGGCTCAACCAGGGCGCCTGCTACGCGCACGAGGACCCGGCCGAGGATCGCGAGGCCCTCATCGCGGACCGCGTGACGGCACGGATGGCAAACGGGAACGAGACGGTCAAGGAACATCGTCCGGATGGCCGGACCTTCGAGGTGCGCCGCCGCCCGCCGGAGGGCAATCCGCTGCGGATTGTCGATGTGGCCGAGGCCGCGTTCGACCTGGTCGGCTACACGCTGCGCTGTGCCGGGAGGCAGATCACGCGGGATCTGCCGTCCGACCTGCACCGGATCTCGGCCGATGCCGATCAGCTCGTGCAGGTGATGATCAACCTGCTGACCAATGCACATCAGACGCTGCTGACGCGCGTGCATCCGCGCCTGCTGGCGATCAGCGGGCGCGCGGGCGCGGACGGCGGCCTTGTCGTGACGTTTGCCGACAACGGCCCTGGTGTCCCACTCGAGGTGCGCGAGCGTGTGTTCGACCCGTTCTTCACGACCAAGCCCGAGGGGATGGGCACGGGGGTCGGCCTCTCGCTCTGCCGCAGCATCGTCACCGCGCATGGCGGGGCGATCACGCTGGAGGAAACGCCGTGCGGCGGCGCGATGGTCCGGATCGTGCTGCCGCCGGGTCCCCGCGCGTCCGGGAGGGCAGCCGATCAGACTTCACGACCCGCGCTGGTGACGCGACGGCTGCGCAGCACCCTGGTGGTCGACGACGGGGCCGAGGTCGGCGCCGTGCTCGCCGAGATCCTGCGCGCCGACTGCATGCTGGTCGACACCGCTTCCGACGGCGCGGGCGCCCAGGCGATGCTGGCCGAGCGCGACGTCGATCTGATCATCACGGATCTCCGCATGCCGGGAGGCGATGGCATGGCGCTGCACCGCTGGCTGGCCGACACACGGCCGGAGCTTGCGAAGCGCGTGGTGTTCGTGACAGGCGACCGGATCAGCACGGCGATCGACATCGCGTTGCGCGATACCGGCCGGCCGGTGCTGGCCAAGCCCTTTGCGCCGGCCGATGTCCGCCGCGAGCCGGATCACGATCGCGCGGGCAGACGGCTCAGCGGTCCGGTGCCGGTGACCCGGCCGTAAGCGCGCCTGATCCTCGCCACGTTCGCGCGGCAGACCCTGCGCCGATGTGGTTTCGCCGCCTCGCCTATCTCGTGCTCGTGCTCGCCTGCTGCGCGATCCCGCTCGCGCTGCTGTGGCGCGCGCTCGCCGCCGGCGGCTGGACGGCGGCCGAGGCCCTGATCTGGCTGCTCGCCGCCGCCGTCAGCCCATGGATCGCGACGCTGGGCGCGTCCGCGATGGTCGGCTTCGTGGTGCTGATGGCCGGCCGCGACCCATTGCGCGTGGTCTGGCCCGAGACCCGGCTCGATCCGGACGCAACGTTGACCCTGCGCACCGCCCTCCTGGTCTGCATCCGCAACGAGGACACCGAAGCCGTGCTTGCGCGCGTCCGGCCGCTGCTCGCGGCCCTCGACGCGCGCGGCGTCGGAGACCGTTTCGCCCTGTTCGTGCTCTCCGACACGCAGGACCGGGATCTCGCGGCGACGGAGGCCGAGGCGGTCGAGGCGTTCCGTGCCGGCCTCGCGCACCCGGAGCGTCTGCACTATCGCCGGCGCGAATCCAACGAGGGTTTCAAGGCCGGCAACGTGATGGAGTTCGTCCGCAACCGCAGCGCCGGCTTCGAGGCGATGATCACGCTCGATGCCGACAGCGTCATGACGGCCGAGTGCGTCCTCCGGCTCGCGCGGCTGATGCAGCAGAACCCGACCGTGGCGCTGATCCAGACCCTGATCGTCGCGCAGCCGACCGCGGCTGCGTTCCCGCGGCTCTTCCAGTTCGGCATGCGCCACGGCATGCGCGCTTACGCCGCCGGCATCGCCTGGTGGCAAGGGCCGGACGGGCCGTACTGGGGCCACAACGCCATCATCCGCATCGCCCCGTTCCGCGACCACGCGGAACTTCCCGTGCTGCCGAACGGCGCGCGCATCCTCAGCCATGACCAGGTGGAGGCGGCGCTGCTGCGCGGCGCCGGCTGGGAGGTGCGGCTCGATCCGCTGGAGCAGGGCTCCTACGAGGCCAACCCGCCGAGTTTGCTCGACTTCATGCGCCGCGATGTGCGCTGGATGGCGGGCAATCTCCAGTATTTCGCGCTGCTGCGGCTGAAGCTGTTCTCGTGGATGGGCCGCATCCAGCTCATGCTCGCGATCCTGCTGTTCCTCTGGTCGCCGATCGTGGCGGCGATCGCGGCGGCTGCGCTGGTCAACGCGCTCGATGCCGATCCGCGCGCCGCGGTCGATGCGGGCTGGGGGATCGCTGCGACCATCCTGTTCGCCCTGCTGTTCTTCGCGCCCAAGCTGCTCGGTGCGCTCGAAGTGGCGCTCAAGCCGGCGGCGCGTGCGGCCTGGGGCGGCGGATGGCGCTTCGCCGCCGGGGTCGGGGTCGAGTTCGTCTTCTATCTCCTGCTCATGCCGATCTCGGCGCTGAACCAGACGGTCGAGATGGCGGCGATGGCGCTCGGGCGGCGCGTCGGCTGGGCGCCACAGAGCCGCGAGGACCGCCGCGTGCCGGTCGGCGTCGCGCTGCGCGCCCTGTGGTGGCACACGCTTGCGGGCGTGGCCCTGCTCGCAGGTTTCGCCCTTGCCGGCTGGACCGCGTTCCTCTGGGCGCTGCCGCTGCTCGCGGGGGCGGCGCTCGCGGTACCCTATTGCGTGCTCACCGCCGACCCCGTCCTCGGTGAGCGCCTGGTGCGCGCCGGGATCGCCGCGACCCCCGAGGAGCACGACCCCGCCTCGCCTTTTCCGAGGCTGCTCAGCCGGCCAGCCCCCGCGGCGTGAGGCTCGCATAGACGTCGCCGCTGTTGGCCTCGATCGGCAGCGCCTCGATCCAGGCGCGCATCGTTGCCGCACCGACCGCGCCGGGCAGGGCGAAGCGCAGGCTCTCGCCGAGCGAGGCGTTGAAGCCGCGATAGCCGAGCGCGGCGAGACGCGCGAGCGCCGCCTGGGCGACGTCGCGCTGGATCGTGGTGAACTCGAAACTCAGCGCCGCGACCGGATGGTGCAACCCGGTCAGCACCTCGGCCTCCAGCCCCTCGACATCGATCTTGATGAAGTCCGGCGTGCCGTGGCGGTGGATCAGCGCGGCCAGCGTCGTTGCCGGCACCGCGAGCCGGCGCGTCCAGCGCTGGCCCTCCCAGCCGGGGGCATCCGCGGCCGCACGCAGGAACGCGGCGGAGGCGGTACTGACCGTCGGGTTGGCGTCGTTCACATGCAGCACCACGCGACCCGGCCGGGCACCGACCGCCTGCGCGACGAGGACGACGGCCGGATCCGCACCGAAACGGCGGCGCAGGAAGCGCGCGAGCGCGGGCTGCGGCTCCACCGCGACGACGCGCGCGCCAAGCCTGCGGAAACAGGCGGTGCGGTCGCCGACATGCGCGCCGACATCGAAGGCGAGGCTGCCGGGGCGGACGAAGCGGCGGTACCAGCGATCGAGCGCGGCGCGCCGCCGTGCGTCCCCCCAGTAGATCGCGACCGACCGCGCGATCGCCGCCGGCGTCGTCACCGGAACGTGAGCGCCGCCCCGCCGGCCTCGGCAGGCGGTACCAGGAACCCGTCCGCGGTCTCGCGCCCGGCCGCGCCGGCGATGCGCCGGATCGCGGCGCCGCCGTCATCGGTGCGGAGCGTCACCCCTGCGATGAAGGGCAGGCTCGGGGCGGCCACGCCCGGATAGGGCTCGCCCGTGGTGAAGCGGACCCGCCCGCGTGGCAGGGAGATCACGAGCCCGTCCGCGACGGGGGTCGCCGCGACGCCGAGGAGGCGGGCGAAGCGGTCGGCCGAGGCGGCCGGGTCCGCCACCACCAGGGCGACCTCGTCGAGCGCGACGGCGTGGTTCGGATGATCGAGGAGGTGCGGCTGCCAGAGGAGTTCGGGCGTGAGGTGGCGGATCAGCTGGATGCGGCCCTCGGGCGCTTCCGGCATCGGCAGCCGGGCGAAGCGCGCGGTCGCCGTCCCGCCCTGGGCCTCGACCGGACGTTCCAGCCACGCAACTCCTGGGATCGCGATGCCGGCCTCGCGCAGCCGCGCGAGTTCCGCCTCCGGATCCTCGATCTCGAAGGCGATGATGTGCAGGCCGTGATAGCGCGCGAGGAACCGGTCGAGCGTGTTGGAGGGCAGGGCCGGATCGATCACTGCGATCAGTTCGAGATAGCCCTCGCGCAGCATCGCGCAGTGGTTGCCGGTGCCGATCGGCCGGACGACGAGATCGGATCCCGGCGCATGGTGCTGGGCCCGGGGCGTCAGGCGGAACCCGAGCCGCTCATAGGCGATGCGAAGCGCGTCGAGATCGGGGCCGGCGATGCCGACATGGTCGAGGGCGGAGGCGGTCATGCCGGCACCGTGAAGTATTTGGCGGTTCTCCAGGCGTCGGGCTCGGCCGCGGCCTCGGCGAACCAACGGCGCATCAGCGGATGCGCCTGCACCGCCTCGACATAGGCCCAGGACTCGGCGGCGAGCTCGGGGCGCCAGGTGGTGAAGCGCGTGGTCACCGGCGCGTACATCGCGTCGGCCAGCGTGAAGTCGCCGCCGAACAGATACGGCCCGCCCGCGCCGAAGCGGGCCCGGGTGTCGCGCCAGAGCGCCTCGATGCGGGCGATGTCGGCGAGCGCCTCGGGTGTGCGCTGCCGGCCAGCGGCCTTGGCGCAGAACGCCGGATCGAGGTTCATCCACATCGCGCCGCGCAGGCCGCGGAAGCCGGCATGCATCTCGGCGGCGATGGCGCGCGCATGGGCGCGGGCGCGAATCTCGGTCGGCCAGAGGCCCGGCGCCAATTCGGCGCAGTACTCGGCGATTGCGATGCTCTCCCAGATCAGCGCCCCTTTGTGCGCGAGGCACGGCACGGTGCCTCCTGGCGACACCGCGCGGATCCGCGCGGCCGTATCGGGCTGGTCGAGACCGATCACCACCTCCTCGACCTCGAGCCCGGCCAGATGCACGGCGAGCCAGCCGCGCAGCGACCACGACGATGTCATCTTCGTCCCGATCCAGAGGGTTCCGTCCGCCATCCGCCCGTCCCCGCATTGAGCGACGCGGCGGACGGTGCCACGCTTGCGCCATGTCCGCCATCCCGCTCCCGCCGCAGGCCACGCTCGGCGCCTTCGTCCCCGGCCTCGACTGCCGCCGCGGGCCGACCGGGGACGGGCCGCGCGCGGGCCTGACGGTCGCGGTGAAGGACCTGTTCGACGTCGCGGGCGCGCCGACCGCGGGCTCCACGCCCGATTGGCCGGGCGGACGCGCGCCCGCCAAGGCCGACGCCTGGGCGGGTCGTCGTCGGGCTCGGCCGCCGCGGTGGCCGGCGGGTTCGCCGACATCGCCCTCGGCACCGATACCGGCGGCTCGGTGCGCGTACCCGCCTCGTTCTGCGGCCTCTACGGCATGCGGCCGAGCGTCGGCGCAATCCCGATGGACGGCGCGATCCCGCAATCGCCGCTGTTCGACACGGTCGGCTGGTTCGCGCGCGATGCCGCGATCTTCGCACGCGTGGGGGAGGTGCTCCTGCGCCGCCCCCCTGCCGCACACCCGCCGGCGCGGCTGCTGATCGCCGGGGACGCCTTCGCCGACGGCGCGGTCGCGGCCGCGCTGCGCGCGCCGCTTGGCCCCATCGCCGCCGCGATCGGACGGGTCGGGCGGATCGACGTCGCGCCCGAGGGGCTGGGTCGGCTGTTCGCCAACCATCAGACACCGCAGGCCCGCGAGGCCAAAGACACCTTCGCGCCCTGGCTCGATGCCGAGAACCCGCGCCTCGCCTGGGGGGTGGCCGCGGCCTTCGCCAGCGGCGGGGCGATCCCCCGTGACCGGCGCGGCCCGGCGATGGAGCGCCGCCTCCGCCATGCCGCCATGCCGCGAGGCTCGCGGCGCTGTGCGGCGCGGACGGTGTGATCGCGATCCCGACCACGCCGTTTCCGGCGCCACCGCGCGATCTGCCGCGCCGCCTCATGTGGCCGCTCGGGACGCGCGCCGGCACACTGACCTGCATCGCCGGCTCGGCACAGGCCCCGCAGGTGACCCTTCGGCTCGCCGAGCTCGATGGCCTGCCCGTCGGGCTCTCGCTGATCGCCGCTCCGGGCAGCGACGCTTTGCTGCTCCGCGCGGCGCTGGCCTTCGGCTGAGGCGCTTGCCCGGCCTGAACGCCGGTGCCACCTTGCGCCGCCTCGGCCGAGGAGGGCCCCGATGAACGTCACGCTCCGCCCGAACAATCTCGACGCCTTCTGGATGCCCTACACCGCGAACCGCGCCTACAAGGCCACGCCACGGCTGCTCGCGCGCGCCTCGGGCGTGCACTACTACACGCCCGAGGGCCGCGAGGTGCTCGACGGCACGGCCGGGCTCTGGTGCGTCAATGCCGGCCATGGCCGCCGCGAGATCGCCGAGGCGATCAAGCGCCAGGCCGACGAGATGGACTTCGCGCCCACCTTCCAGATGGGCCACCCGATCGCCTTCGAGGCGGCGGCCGTGCTCGCCGAGTTCCTGCCCGACGGGATCGAACGCGTGTTCTGGACCAACTCCGGCAGCGAGGCGGCGGATACAGCGCTGAAGATGGCGCTTGCCTACCACCGCGCGCGCGGCGAGGGGCAGCGCGTGCGCCTGATCGGACGCGAGCGGGGCTATCACGGCTGCGGCTTCGGCGGCATGAGCGTGGGCGGCATCGTCGCCAATCGCCGCCAGTTCGGCGCGCAGCTGCCGTTCGTCGATCACCTTCCCCACACCCATGCCCCGCAGCATCAGGCGTTCAGCCGCGGCGAGCCCGAATGGGGGGCGCATCTCGCCGATGCGCTGGAAGACCTCGTCAAGCTGCACGGCGACACCATCGCCGCCGTGATCGTCGAGCCGGTCGCGGGCTCCACCGGCGTGCTGGTGCCGCCGAAGGGATATCTCCGGCGCCTGCGCGAACTCTGCACGAAGCACGGCATCCTGCTGATCTTCGACGAGGTGATCACCGGCTTCTCGCGCCTGGGCTCCGGCTTCGCCGCCGAGCATTTCGGCGTCGTTCCGGACATCATGACCATGGCGAAGGGGCTGACCAACGCCGCCGTGCCGATGGGCGCGGTCGCCTGCGCCGACGCGGTGTACGACACGGTGGTGAACGGCGTGCCGGGCGGGATCGAGTTCTTCCACGGCTACACCTATTCCGGCCATCCGCTCGCCTGCGCGGCCGCGATCGCGGCGATCCGCATCCACCGCGAGGAGGATCTCGCCGGGCGCGTGCGCGACCTTCAGCCCTATTGGCAGGAGGCGGTGCACGGCCTCGGCGGCTCCGCGGGCGTGGTGGATGTGCGCGACATAGGCCTGATCGCCGGCATCGAGCTCCAGCCGCGCGAGGGCCGCCCGACCGAGCGCGCGATGAAGGTATTCCATCGCTGCTTCGATGACGGGCTCTTGGTGCGCGTCACCGGCGACATCGTGGCACTCTCGCCGCCGCTGACGATCGAGCGGGCGCATGTCGATCGGATCGCCGAGACGCTGGACCGGGCGATCCGCGCGGAGCCGGCCTGAGGGCCATCCGCCGGCGCGCCGCATGACCGCGGTTCTCCGCTCATTCATCGATGCGCTGTGGCGCTGGCGGCTTGGCGTGCTCGTGCTGGCGCTGCTGGCGGGCTTCGCCGCCTTCGGCCTGAACGTATACCGCGAGCGCGCGGTCCAACCCCTGATCCTTCGGGCGATGGACCTCGCCCCGCGCCTGGCGACGCATCTCTGGCTTGCACAGTCACAACTGCACGCCACGGCGCTGGAGACGCGCGCGGGCGGCCCGCCCGCCGTGCTGCGCCAGCACTACGAGGCTTTCGTCACCACCATCCAGTCGCTGCAGAGCGGCGAGGAGCGCGCGCTGCTGAGCGACCTGCCGCGCTTCGGCGCCACGCTCGACCGCCTGCTGGCCTTCCAGGCGCGGGTCGACGACCGGATCGGCCCGTCGGTCGACATGCCGGCCTCGATCGCGACCGACATGCCGCCCGCGGCCGTCGAGGAGATGCTGAACCTGCTGCCGCAACTGCGCGAACCGCTCGCCGAGCTCGCCGCCTCGGCCGCGGCCGCCCAGCGCCTCGAGATCGTGCGGCTGACACGGGCGGTCCGGATCGCGGACCGGCTGCAGCTGGTCGCCGCCGGTCTTGCGCTTGCGCTCGTGCTGCTGCTCGCCGCGGCGATGGCGGCGCACCGTCGGCA
>CALKJX010000238.1 GCA_937995555.1 uncultured Elioraea sp. | reverse complement strand
CAGTGCTGGCGCGCAGACCATCCTCGACGCCATCCGCAAGCGCTGGCCTTGGCTGAAGCAGCTCCTCGCGGATGCGGGATACGACCGCACAAGGCTCATGGAGAAGGCCGCCTTCCTCGAATTCGTCGTTGAGATCGTGCGCCGCTCCGACGCGGCAAATGGCTTCGAGGTCATCTCGCGGCGCCGGGAGGTGGAGCGCACCTCCGGCCGGATGATCCGCTGGCGCCGTCTCGTCCGCGACCGCGAGAACCGCCTCGACATGTCCGAGGCCATGATCCATCCCGCCATGGGAGCAATCCACCTCCGCCGCGCCGCCCACCGGTGCTCCTCACACGGACTCTGAGGCGGGGCGCTCCGGTTTCACCCCCGGGACGTCACGCTTCCCTGTTCGATTCCAGGCACTTTTCATGTAGAGTTCGCCTGGAACATGAGCACAGATGCCGCCCCCCGCCTGATCTCGGCCGATCTCGCGCGCCTGCTGCGGCGGCGTCTGGCCGATCTGCTTGGGCTCATCGCCGCGCTGGTGGGGCTGACCCTGGCCGTGGCTCTCGCCAGCCACGACCCCGCCGACGCCTCGCTGAACACGGCGACCGGCCAGCCGGTGGTCAACCTCGCCGGGCGGACCGGGGCGGTGGTTTCGGACGCAGCCCTCCAGGGGCTTGGGCTCGCGGCCTGGCTGCTGGTCGCGGTGCCGCTCGGCTGGGCCTTCGCCCTGGTCGCGCGCGGCGCGGTGGGGGCACCGCTGGTGCGTTTCGCCTGCCTTCTTGCCGCCCTGCCGCTGGCCGCGGCCTCGCTCGCGCTGCTGCCGCTCGGCGGCTGGGGCGCGTTGCCGGCGGGGCCCGGTGGTGTGGCCGGACCGCTGGTGCGGGACTGGACACTCGGTCTCGGCCATGCCGTGCTCGGGCCGCTTGGCGCCGTGTTCGCCGCGCTGTTCACGCTCGGGCTCGCGGTCGCGCTGTCCTTCGTCGCGATCGGGCTCAGCCCGTTGGAGTGGCGCCGGGCCGGGGTCGTGGCGGCGCGGGGCACGGGCGGGCTGATCCGGCGCCTGCGCAGCGCGGTCGCCGCGTCGCGGTCCCGGGCGCAGGGCGTGATCGCTGCGTTCCGCCGTCCCGCGCCGCGCGCGGAAGCCGCACTCCGGCGCGAACCGCGGCTCGGCCCCGAACCGGTGGTCGAGGAACCCCCCGCACCCGCGCCGCCGCGCGGCCCGCGCCCGCGCGTCGATCCGCCGGCCGAGCCGAGGCGCGCCGCCGCCCAGGGCACGCTGCCGCTCGCCGACGCCGGCTGGGTGCCGCCGCCGCTCTCCCTGCTGGCCGAACCGCCCGCCACACGCCCCGGGCGACCCTCGCCCGAGAGCCTGGAGGCGAACGCCCGCATGCTCGAGGGCGTGCTGTCCGATTTCGGCGTGCAGGGCCGGATCGTCGCCATCCGCCCCGGCCCGGTGGTCACACTCTACGAGCTCGAACCCGCACCCGGCACCAAGTCCTCGCGCGTGATCGGGCTCGCCGACGACATCGCCCGCTCGATGAGCGCGATCAGCGTGCGCGTCGCCGTTGTGCCCGGACGCAACGCGATCGGCATCGAACTGCCCAACACGCGGCGCGAGACGGTCTATCTCTCGGAACTGCTCGGCTCGGAGGAGTGGGCGAAGGCGAAGGGCCGGCTCGATCTCGCGCTCGGCAAGGACATCGGCGGCGCGCCGGTGATCGTCGATCTCGCCGGCATGCCGCATCTGCTGATCGCCGGCACCACAGGTGCGGGCAAGTCGGTCGCGATCAACACCATGATCCTGTCGATCCTGATGCGGCACCCGCCAGAGGAGTGCCGCTTCATCATGATCGATCCGAAGATGCTGGAGCTCTCGGTCTATGACCGCATTCCGCATCTGCTCGCCCCGGTGGTGACCGAGCCCGCCAAGGCGATCGGCGCGCTGAAATGGGCCGTGCGCGAGATGGAGCGACGCTACCGGCTGATGAGCCAGCTCGGGGTGCGCAACATCGCCGGCTACAACGCGCGCGTGACCGAAGCCCGCAGCCGCGGCGAGACGCCGACACGGCGCGTGCAGACCGGGTTCGATCCCGAAACGGGCCGCCCGGTCTGGGAGGACCAGCCGCTCAGCCTCGATCCGCTGCCCTTCATCGTGGTCGTGGTCGACGAGATGGCCGATCTGATGATCGTCGCCGGCAAGGAGATCGAGGCCGCCGTGCAGCGGCTGGCGCAGATGGCGCGCGCGGCCGGCATCCACATCCTGATGGCGACCCAGCGCCCCTCGGTCGACGTGATCACCGGCGTGATCAAGGCCAATTTCCCGACTCGGATCAGCTTCCGCGTGGTCGGCAAGGTGGACAGCCGCACCATCCTCGGCGAGCAGGGGGCCGAGCAGCTGCTGGGCCAGGGCGACATGCTCTACATGGCCGGCGGCGGGCGGATCATGCGCGTGCACGGGCCGTTCGTCTCCGACGGCGAGGTCGAGGCGGTGGTCGCGCATTTGCGCGAGCTCGGCGAGCCCGAGTATCTCGACGAGGTGACCGACTCCGATGCCGCGGCCGCTGCCCGCGAGGGCGCGCCGGCGGGGCTGGGCGGGCCGCTCGCCGGCGAGGAAAGCGACGAGACCTCGCTCTACGATCGCGCGGTCGATCTGGTGGCGCGAGAGGGCAAGGCGTCCACCAGCTTCATCCAGCGGCACCTGCAGATCGGCTACAACCGCGCCGCCCGTCTGATCGAGCGGATGGAGAAGGAGGGCGTGGTCGGCCCGCCGAACCATGTCGGCAAGCGCGAGATCCTGGTCCGCCCGCCGGATCGGGATTGAGGCCAGCGCCGCCGTGGCGCGACAGACGGCCGGATTGATGGTGCCCGCGATCCCCATACAGACGCTCCGTCACGACACGGAGGACAGGGACCGGCATGCGGGATCGCGTCGGCACTGCAGAGGCGGGGACACGCACGCTCCCGATCTCACCGGCGCTGACGGTCGGGCTCGTGCTGGTGTTCGGCGGAGCCGCCTGGGTCGGCAGCGCAGAAGGCGCGCAGCAGGGCTGGCTGTGGCTGGTCGGCGCGGGACTCGGCTTCGTGCTGCACCACGCCGCGCGGGCCATGGCCGCTGCTCTGTGGCGCGGTCGGGCTCGCGCTGCTCAACCTCGCCACCCCGCTGATCGCCGGCCGACCCTGGGGGATCGTCGCCGCCCTGCCGCTCTGGGGCAGCCTCGCGGTGGAGGCGCTGGGCTGGGACGATCCGGCCTTCTGGGCCTGGTGGCGGGAACCGACGCGGGCGGACTGGCTGTTCAACCCGCTGCTCACGGACCGCACCACGGTGATGCTGCTCGGGCTGATGGCCGGTGCGATGCTGGCGGCGGCGCTGGCCGGACGCTTCGCCCGGCGGGGTGGGCTCACCCTCGGCCGCGCTGCCGGCGCGGTGGTCGGCGGGCTGCTGATCGGCTGGGCGGCATCGTCGCCGGCGGATGCAACATCAGCGCCCATGTCTCCAACATCGCCTCGGGCAGCCTGCACGGCTGGGTCTGGATCGCCGCGGCGCTGCCCGGCAACTGGCTGGTGGTGGCGCTGGCGCGGCGGCCCGAGCCGGGCCTAGGCCATGCCGAGCGCGCGCTTGTAGAGGTCGAGCAGGCTCTCCTGCTCCTCGACCTCCGCTTGGTCCTGGCGGCGCAGCCGGATGATCTGGCGCATCACCTTGACATCGAACCCGGCGGACTTGGCTTCGGCGTAGATGTCCTTGATGTCGCCGGCGAGCGCGCGGCGCTCCTCCTCCAGCCGCTCGATCCGTTCGACCAGTGAGCGCAGCCGGTCGGCGGCGATGCCGTAGGTCTGGTCGTCGGTCTTCGGCTTCTCGGCGGCCTTGGCCATAGGGGTGCTCCTCCAGCGGGCCGCGTCGGATAGCCGGGGTGGCGGTCGCGATCAAGCGTCGCTCCGGCCGCCTCGCCCCGAGGCCGCATCCCGCCGCGGCGCCCGGCGCGGGTAGGGACGGACGCGTTTCGTTCCGATCCGTTGACAAGGTCATGGACCTCGGGCGCCTCGCGGCGCTACACAGGCTGACGACCCTGGGTTGAGGCGAGGGCCTGCGATCGATGCGCGCACTGGCCGTTCCCGCCCTGGCGCTGGGGCTGCTCGCGGGCTGCGAGGTCACGCCCAAGCCCGAGCGCGGGCTCGACCCGGTGCCGGAAGGGCACGGCCGGCTCGACGCGCTCCAGCGCATCGCCGACCGGTTGCTCGCCGACGATCTCGCCCTGCCGTCGAACGCCCTGCCGATGGACGCGCCGGTCAGCTTCCCGCCGGAGTGGGATATCCGGCGTTTCGACTGGATGCAGTGCAACGCGTCGGTGCGCCAGCCGATGCTGCGCAACGACGGCGAGGGTCCCGGGATCATCGGCCCGGCGCTGAGCGAAGCCGAACGGCGCGCGCTGATCGAGTACCTCAAGTCGGCGACGCATGAGGACTATCCGGTGCGCGTGATCGACCGCCCGCGCCGCGCACCCTGCGAGGACGATCCCGGCCGGGCAAGCCGCTCACTCAACGCCCGGCCGCGATCTCGCGGAACAGCCGCGCGGGCAGCGTGCCGCCGGTGACGCCACGCATCGGGCTCGCATCGTCGTTGCCGAGCCACACGCCGATCACCAGCCCATCGACCGCGCCGATGAACCAGGCATCGCGGAAGCCCTGGGTGGTGCCGGTCTTGCCGGCGACCGTGCGGCCGGGGATGGCGGCGGCCCGGCCGGTGCCGCGCTCGACCGCCGCGCGCAACATCGCCGCGAGCTGGGAAGCGCGCTCCTCGGGGATCGCACGGACCGTGCTGGTCTCGCGGCGCCACACGATCTGTCCGCCGGCCTCGGCGCGCAACACCCCGTGCGGGACCACCGCGCGCCCGCCATTGACGAACGCAGCGTAGGCGGCGGCGAGCTCGAGCAAGCCCACCTCGCCGGTGCCGAGCGCGATCGTCGCGTCGCGCGGCTGGTCGGAGACGATGCCGACCCGTCGCGCGGCCGCGGCCACGCGCGCAACGCCGACCTCGGCCACGATCTGCGCCGCGATCGTGTTGACCGATTGGGCGAGCGCATCGGCGAGTGTGATGTGGCCGCGGAACCGACCGTCGATGTTCTCCGGCCGCCAGCCGCCGATCGTGACCGGCCGATCCTGCAGCATGGTGGCCGGCGTCATGCCTGCTTCGAGCGCAGCCAGCCACACGAAGGGCTTGAACGCGCTGCCGGGCTGGCGGCGGGCGCCGGTCGCGCGGTTGAACCCGCCCGCGCGCGGCTCGCGGCCGCCGACCATCGCCCGCACCGCGCCGGT
>CALKJX010000237.1 GCA_937995555.1 uncultured Elioraea sp. | reverse complement strand
TAGATCGAGCCGATCACCGCGAGGATCAGCAGGATGATCGGCAGCAGCGAGGCCGAGGCATCGAGCTTCTGCCGCCAGGTGGTGCGCGGATCGCGCGGCGGCGTGCGCGACGGGTTGAGCAGCGACCAGAGCGCGATGTAGCCCGAGAAGAGGGCGATCAGCATCAGCCCCGGGATCACGCCGGCGATGAACAGGCGCACGATCGAGACCTAGGCGGCCACGCCATAGACGATCATGATGATCGAGGGCGGAATGAGCAGGCCCAGCGTGCCCGAGCCCGCGAGGCTGCCGATCGCCATCGGCTTGTGGTAGCCGCGCGCCTGGAGCGCGGGCAGGCTCATCTTGCCGATGGTCGCGCAGGTGGCGGCGGAGCTGCCGGAGACGGCGGCGAAGATGCCGCAGCCGATCACGTTCACGTGCATCAGCCGGCCGGGCAGGCGCTGCACCCAGGGGGCGAGGCCGCGGAACATGTCCTCGGACAGCTTCGTGCGGAACAGGATCTCGCCCATCCAGATGAACAGCGGCAGTGCGGCGAGCGTCCAGGACGCCATCGCCTGCCACACCGCCGTGCCCACCACCTTTTCGACCGGGAACGCATTGAAGGCGGGGAACAGCAGCGGCAGCACGACGATGCCGCAGAAGCCGGTCAGCATCAGCGCGAAGCCGATCCAGACGCCGAGGCCGAGGAAGCCGAACAGCATCGCAAGCAGCAGCAGCCCGGCCTCGGTGAGCTCGATCGTCACCGCTCAGAGCTCCTGCATCGCCTTCTCGACCGCGCTCGCCGGCTCGTGTCGGCGATACGAGGGCGTGCCGCCGGCCAGGACCACCACGAGGTCATCGAGCAGCGCGAGCGCGAACAGCGCGGTGCCGACGACCATCGCGATCTGGGGGATCCAGATCGGCACGGCGAGCATGCCCTGCGCGACCTCCTCGAACGCCCAGGAATCCGACATGGTGTCGAAGCTCGCGAAGGCGAACAGCGCCGCCATCGCGGCGGCAAGCCCGAGGGCCGCGGTCTCCATGCCGCGCCGGGCGGCGCCGCGCATGCGGCCGATGATCAGGTCGACGCGGATATGCGCGCCGCTGCGGAACGCATAGGCCAGCGGCAGCATGGCCGAGGCGGCGACGCTGAACGCGGTCAGGTCATCGCTGCCGGGAATGATCATGCCGAGCTGGCGCAGCGTGACCTGCCCCAGCACCAGCACGCCGATGGCGACGATCGCCACCGCGCCGGCGATGCCGCCGGCGAGGTAGAGCGCATCGAGGCCGCGCCGGAGCCCCCTCACGCGGGGGTCTGGCTCAGGCGCGCGCGATCGCGGCGCGGTAGGCGTCGATAAGCTTGCGGCCGTCTTCGCCCGCCTTGGCGAGCCACTCGTTCACCATGGTCTCGCCGATCCTCTCCAGATCCGCCATCAGCCGCGGCGAGGGCGGATCGGTCACGACCATGCCGCGCCGGGCGAGCTCCTCCTGGCGCGTGCGCTCCTGCTCCTGCGCGAGGCCCCAGCCGCGCTGCTCAGCACGCTCAGCGGCGTCGCGCATCAGCGAACGGACGTTCTCGGGCAGCGCATTCAGCGCGCGCGTCGAGCAGAACACCGCGTTCTTGGTGCGGGTGAAGCCCACGGGGGTGAAGTGGCGAACGAAGTCCCAGGCCTGGCTGTCCACGCCGGTCGCGGCCGAGGTGACCATCGCGTTGACCACGCCGGTGGCGAAGGCCTGCGGCACCTCGGCGGCCTGCACGAGCGTCGGCGTCGCGCCGACGAGCTGGGCGAAGCGCTGCGTGGCGGCGTTGAAGGTGCGGAACTTGGTGCCGCGCAGACCCTCGATCGAATCCAGCCGCTCGTTCGTGTAGAAGCCGGACTGCGGCCAGGGCACCATGTAGAGCAGGGTCAGGCCCTGACGCTGCAGCCGCGCCTGCACGAACGGGCGCTGCAGCCCCGTCAGCACGCGGGCCTGGGTGAAGTTCGTCACCAGCATCGGGATCCCGTCGACCTCGAACATCGGATCCTCGTTGCCGTAGGCCGAGAGCAGGATCTCGCCCATCTGCACCTGCCCGGTCTGCACGCCGCGCTTGATCTCGGGCATGCGCAGCAGCGACTGGTTGGTGTGCAGGGTGATGGAGACGCGGTTGCCCGAGCCCTGCTCGACCTCCTTGATGAACTCGCGGATGTTCACCGTGTGGAAGTTCGCGTCCGGATAGGGGGTGGCCATCTGCCAGCGTGCGGCCTGGGCCTGCGCCGGCAGTCCAGCCAGTGCGGCGGCGCCGACGAGCGAGGAACCCAGCAGGGCGCGGCGGTTCAAGGTCATCGCGAAGTCTCCCGATATCCCGTTGTTGCCAGGGATATCAGCGGCTTCGCTCCGCGGGCGCAAGGGGGAACGTCAATCCCGGACGGACGGTCGGGCGATCAGTCGCCCTTCGCCGTGTCCTGCCGGTCGAAATGGCCCTGCACCAGCTTGAACAGGAACAGCACGAAGGAGACGAACAGGATCAGCCCGGAGACGTAGAAGCCGGGGTCCTTGGCGGCGGCGGCCATGAACAGGCCGAGCAGGGCGAACACCACGCCGAAGGCGCCGAACACCACGGTCGAAGCGTTCATGTCTTGGTCTCCTTGCGATCATCCTGCGGCGTCGCCGCCTCGTCGTCGAACAGAATCCTGTGCGCCGCTCCGTCGAGATCGTCGTACTGGCCCGAGCGCAGCGTCCACAGGAAGGCCGCGAGGGCGCCCAGCCCCAGCGCGAGCGACAGCGGGATCAGCAGCGTCAGCGCGTCCATGCGGGCCTCCGCTCGACGCGCAGCGCGTTCAGGATGACGGTCAGCGACGAGGCCGCCATCGCCACCGCCGCGATCAGGGGCGTGACGCAGCCGGCGATCGCCAGCGGCACCGCGACCAGGTTGTAGCCCAGGCTGATCACGATGTTCTGCCGCACGAGGCGCTGGGCGCGGCGGGCAACCGCGACCGTGTCGGGCACGGCGGAGAGGCGGTCGGTCTGCACCACGACGTCCGCCGCGGCCTGCGCGATGTCGGCACCCGAGGCGTAGGCGATCGAAACGTGGGCGGCGGCGAGCGCCGGCGCGTCGTTCAGCCCGTCGCCGACCATCAGCGGCCGATGCCCGGCGCGCTTCAGCGCTTCGAGCCGGGCGATCTTCGCCGCCGGGTCGGCGGTCGCGGTCCAGCGCGCGATGCCGGCCTCGCGCGCGGCCTGGGCGACGGCGGGGGCGCGATCGCCTGAGAGGAGTTCGGCGGAAAGGCCCAGGGCGGCGAGTGCGTCCACGGCGTCGCGCGCATCCGGCCGCGGCGCATCGGCGAAGGCGAAACGCACCGGTACCGCGCCGGGGCGGGCGAGGAACAGCTCCATCCCGTCGCCCGGCACCGCGCCGACGAAGGCGGCGGAGCCGAGCCGCACCGCACCGCGCGAAAGGCCCTCGCCCGGGTGTTCGACGACATCCGGTGCAGCCGGAACATGGGATGCGGCCGCCGCAAGCGCCCGTGCCAGCGGATGGCGCGAGGTCGCGGCCAGCGAGGCCGCCGTGCGCAGCTCGTCCGCCGTCCACGCCCCGGGCTGGAGTACCGGCCGGCCACGCGTCAGCGTGCCGGTCTTGTCCAGCACCGCGACATCCGCCTGTGCGAGCCGCTCGAACGCGGTGCCCGAGGTGACCAGCACGCCGCGCCGCATCAGCCCGCCGGCCGCGGCGACCTGCACCGCCGGCACGGCGATGCCGAGCGCGCAGGGGCAGGTGATGATCAGCACCGCGACGGCGTAGACGAGCGCCTGCTGCCAGACGACATCGAACACGCCCCACCACAAAAGGAACGTTCCGGCCGCCAGCACATGCACCACCGGCGTGTACCAGCGCGACACCCGATCCGCGAGCGCGACGAAGCGCGAGCGCGACTGCTCGGCGCGCTCCATCAGCCGCACGAT
>CALKJX010000236.1 GCA_937995555.1 uncultured Elioraea sp. | reverse complement strand
CGCTGGCGCCGGTCCGACCGTCCGGGTGTCTGCGTGACATAGCCGCCCTCGACCAGCGGCTTCAGCACCCGCCCGAGCGACTGCTTGGTGATCGCGAGGATCGCGAGCAGTTCGGAGACCGTGATGCCGCGGTGCCGGCCGACAAAGTAGAGCACCCGGTGATGCGCCCGCCCCATGCCGAGTTCCTCCAGGATCGCGTCGGGCCCGGCGGTGAAGTCGCGATAGCCGTAGAACAGCAGCTCCATCGCGAGGCGGATCTCCTCCTCGCGCAGGAACAACAGCCCGGCCGTGCCGCGCGTATCCATGCAGTGGCGTCTCCCCAGGAATACCGAGTCGAGTTAGGGCAGTGTCATTGACATATCACGGGCCGGCCCGTAGCGTCGAGACCGTTGCGCTGCACGCGCTCAGTACGAAACAAAGTTGCGAGGATGCGCCCCATGGCCCTGGTCCCCTACGACGATCGCGACGGACTGATCTGGTACGACGGTGTCCTGCGCCCCTGGCGCGAGGTCAAGCTGCACGTGCTGACGCACGGGCTGCACTACGCCTCCGCCGTGTTCGAGGGCGAGCGCGCCTATAACGGCCATGTGTTCAAGCTGCGCGAGCACTCCCAGCGGCTGATCGACAGTGCCCGCATCATGGACATGGAGCTGCCCTGGACGGTCGAGCAGGTCGACGAGGCGACCCGGGTGACGCTCGCCGCCTCAGGGCTCACGGACGCCTATGTCCGCCCGATCGCCTGGCGCGGCTCCGAGATGATGGGGGTCGCGGGCCAGAAGAACACGATCCATCTCGCGATCGCCGTCTGGTCCTGGGGCGCCTATTTCGGCGACGACCGGATGAAGGGCATCCGGCTGACGATCGGCGAGTGGCGCCGGCCGCACCCAGAGACCGCGCCGACCAAGGCGAAGGCCGCAGGCCTCTACATGATCGCGACCCTGAACAAGCACGCCGCCGAGGCGAAGGGCTACGCCGATGCGCTGATGCTCGACTGGCGCGGCCAGGTCGCCGAGGCGACGGGGGCGAACATCTTCTTCGTCATCGACGGCGAGCTCCACACGCCCGAGCCGGACTGCTTCCTCGACGGCATCACGCGGCGGACGGTGATGCAGCTCGCGCGCAACCGGCAGATGAAGGTCGTGCAGCGTCCGATCCTGCCCGAGGAGATGGCGAAGGCGACCGAGTGCTTCCTGACCGGCACGGCGGCCGAGGTGACGCCGGTCGCCGAGATCGGACCGTATCGTTTCACGCCCGGGCAGATCACCGAGACGCTGCTGAAGGACTACGACCGCACCGTGCGGCTGCCGCCCGAGGAAGTGGCGAAGTTCGCGGCCTGACGCCTGCGGCCGGTCTCACGGCGCGGGCGCGGTCGGCGTCCGCGCCTGATCGAGCGTCTCGCGCACCCTGAGTGCCAGTTCCTGGCGCCGGTACGGCTTGGCGAGCAGCCGCATCCCGGCGCCGAGCGCACCCTGGTGCAGCATCGCCTGCTCGGTGTAGCCGGACGTCAACAGCACGCGCAGCCCGGGCAGGCGCCGGCGCGCCTCCTCGGCGAGCTGGCGGCCATTCATGCCGCCCGGCATCACGATGTCGGTGAACAGCAGATCGAAACCCTGGTCACGCGCGAGCACCGCCAGCGCCTCGGGCCCGCTGCCGGCGCACGCGACGCGGTAGCCGAGCTGTTCGAGCTGCATCGCGACATGCGCGCGCACCAGCTCGTCGTCCTCGACCAGCAGGATCCGCTCCGAGCCGCGCAGCATTTCCGCCGGACGGCCATGGGCCGCGCCGCGCACCGCCTCCGCACCCGCGCGCGGGAGATAGAGCCTCACCGTGGTGCCGAGCCCGGGCTCGGAATAGATCTTCACGTGGCCCTTCGACTGCTTGACGAAGCCCCACACCATGCTGAGGCCGAGCCCGCTCCCTTTGCCCACCTCCTTGGTGGTGAAGAACGGATCGAAGGCGCGCGCGAGCACCTCCGGGCTCATGCCCGTGCCGGTGTCCGAGACCGCCACCATGACGTAGGGCCCGGGCTGGAGCTCGGCGTCGATCTCGGCATAGGAGGCGTCGAGATCGACATTCTCGACCTCGATCGTCAGCGTGCCGCCGCCGGGCATCGCGTCGCGCGCGTTGATGCAGAGATTGAGGATCGCGCTCTCGAGCTGCGGCGGGTCCACCAGCGCCTGCCAAAGTCCCGCCGGCTCGACGATGCGGATGTCGATATGCTCGCCGAGCGTGCGGCCCAGCAGCGCCTTCATGCCGCGCACCAGCCCGCCGATGTCGGTCGCGCGCGCATCGAGCGCCTGGCGGCGGGAGAAGGCGAGCAGACGCTTGGTCAGCTCGGCCGCGTTCTCGGCCGCGCCCTGCGCCATCAGGGCGAGCGACCGCGCGGCGGGACGGTCCTCCAGCTCCTCGGCGAGCAGCTCCGTGTTGCCCAGGATCACCGTCAGAAGGTTGTTGAAGTCGTGCGCGATCCCGCCGGTCAGCTCGCCCACCGCGCGCAGCCGCTCGCCCTGACGCAGCGTCTCGCCGATCCGCCGGTCTTGGATCATGCGCCCGACATGCGTCGCGATCGCCTCGATCAGCGCGCGCTCCTCGGCGGCGAACGGATCCTCCCCGTCAGCCCGGCCCGGCGGCGTGGCGGGATAGCCGATCTCGACCTCGCCGATCTGCTTGCCTTCGGCGCGGACCGGCGCGCTCAGCGCATGCGAGGGCTCCTGCCAGGCGGGGCTGCGATGCACGGACCCGTCGATCCTGATCCGCGCCACCGCGTGCTCGCCGTGCTGGAGACTGCCCGGCAGCATGGCCACCACGTCGGCGCAGATCGCATCGACCGGGCGCGTCTCGTCGGTCGTCAGTTCGAGCACGCGATAGAGGCATTGCAGCTCGCGGATGCGCTCGCGCAGCTCGCGCTGGAACCGCTTGCGCTCGGTGATGTCGGACATGCCGCCGACGAAGCGGATGGGCGCGCCGTCCGCGCCGAGGATCAGCATGCCGCGGTCCTCGATGTCGAGCACCGAGCCGTCACCGTGCAGGAAGCGGTATTCCTCGGACCAGCTCGATCCCCGCGCCTCGATCACCGCGCGGATGCCGGCCAGCACGCGCTCGCGGTCGTCGGGGTGGATCCGGTTCAGCCACGACGACACGTCCGGCTCCACCGCCTCCGGCGGGTAGCCGAAGGCGGCCGCGAAATCGTCGCTCCACCAGACACGGTCGGTGCGCAGATCCCAGTCCCAGACGACGTCGGCGGTGACGCTGGCCACCGCGTGGAAGCGGCGCTCGCTCTCGCGCAGGAGCGCCTCGGCGTGCCTGCGCTCGGAGATGTCCTGCAACGCGCCCTGCACGGCGATGATCTTGCCGTACGGATCGCGCACCGCCTCGCCGATCGTGCGCACCCAGACGCGGCTGCCCTGCGCGGTGATCAGTTCGAGCTCCAGATCCCAGGGCGTGCCCTCGCCGGCGCAGGCCTCGAAGGCCGCGCGGATCGTCTCGCGGTGTTCGGGCGCGTAGAACGCGAGCGCCGCCTCGACGGACGGGACCGCCCCGGGGGCGAGGCCATGGATCCGGCTCACCTGCTCCGACCAGGTCATCTCACGCCCGGGAAGGCGGACCTCCCAACCGCCGAGCTGGCCGATGCGCGAGGCGACCTGCAGCAGCGCCTGGCTCTGGCGCAGCTCCTGCTCGGCCGCCTTCTGCGGCGTGATGTCCTCGGTGACGACGATCGCATTGATCGCCCGTCCGGACGGGTCGCGGCGCATCGCCACGCTGTTGCGCACCCAGACGAGCCCGCCCTGCTTGGTGCGGTAGCGCTTCTCGCGCACATAGCTGTCGCGCTGCCCGGCGAGCAGCTCGTCACGGAGCTGGCGCGTGCGCTCCACATCGTCCGGCGGCGTCAGCATCTGCAGGTCGAGGCCGCGCAGCTCCTCCTGCGTGTAGCCGACGATGCGCGCGAAGGCCTCGTTCACCTCCAGGATGCGCCCGTCCGGCGCCGCCACGGCGATGCCTATCGCGGCATCGCGGAACGCCTCGCGGAATGTCGCCTCGCTCTTGCGCAGCGCCTCGAGGCTGCGCACGCGCTCGACCGCGAGCGACACCAGCCGCGCGGCGCGGTCGATGACGGCGAGTTCGTCGTCCGTGGGCGCGCGCGGCTGGTCGAAATGGGCTGCGACGACCGCGACCGGCCGCCCCTCCACGTCGAGCACGGGCGTGGACCAGCAGGCGCGCAGGCCGTGTACGCGCGCGAGCGCCAGGCAGTCGCGCCAGAGCGGATCCGCCTCGAGATCGGCCGAGATCACCCGGCGGCCGCGGATGACCGCCGCGCCGCAACTGCCGATCCCGCAGTCGATCCGCGCACCCTCCACGGCCTTGGCATAGGCGAGCAGGCTCGGCGCCGCGCCGAGCTGCAGCCGCCTGCCCTGCCTGTCGACGAGGAACACCGTGACACGCGCGCCGGGCAGCGCCTGCTCGATCATCTGCGCGACGCGGTCGAGCACGTCGGACAGCGCGGCGCCCGACGAGATCAGGTCGAAGATCGCCGTCTCGGCCAGCCGCAGCCCCTCGGCTTTCACCCGCCCGCTGATGTCGCGGAAGGTCACCACCGCGCCGCCGATCGAGCCGTCGGCGCGCTTCATCGGCGCGCAGACATACTCGACCGGGAAGGACGAGCCATCCTTGCGGAAGAACAGCTCGTCGTCGACACGGCGCGTCACGCCGTCGCGCAGCGATCGGTGGATCGGGCATTCGTCGCGCGGGAAGACTCTGCCGTCGGCGCGATGGTGGCGGATCAGGGCGTGCCACGGCCTGCCGAGGGCCTCGTCGTCGGTCCAGCCGAGCATCGCGACCGCGGCCGGGTTCTGGAACAGCACGTTGCCCTCCGCGTCCAGGCCATGCACGCCCTCGCCGATGGTCTCGAGGATCATCCGGTTGCGCTGCTGCGACTCCGCCAGCGCCTCCTCCGCGCGCCGCCGCTTGGTGACGTCGCGCGCGATGCTCAGCACGGCCTCGATGGACCCGTCGGGCCGGCGCAGCGGCGTCGCGGTCGTCTCCAGCCAGCGTTGCGTTCCCTTCAGGCCGGCGGCGCGGAACTGCGCGTTGCCGGAGCCCCCCTCGAGCGCATGGGCGTGCAGGTCGAGGAAGATGCCGCGGTCATCGGGGTGGACCAGGTCGGCGACCGCCAGGCCGCGCACGGAGGCGAGATCGTCCGCCTCGATCATCGCCAGCCCGGCCGGGTTCATGTCCACGAGACGGCCGTTCGGCGAGACGATCTTCACGCATTCCGGTTCGCTCTCGAGGATGCTGCGCAGGCGGCTTTCGCTCTGCATGCGCTCGGCCTGCACCAGCACGAGCGCGACCAGGTTGGCGAGCGCCAGCCCGAAGCCCCGATCCGCCTCGGTCCAGGCACGCGTGCCGCCGACATGCTCGAGACACAGCACGCCGATCAGGTCGCCGTCGGCGATGATCGGCGTGTCGAGCATCGCGCCGATGCCGTGCGGGCGAAGGTAGTCCCCGGCCAGCGAGGCGGTGCGCGGATCGGCGAGGGCGTCCGCCGCGGCGATCAGGTCGTTGTCGACGAGGGCGCGCAGGTAGTCGGGATGGCCCGTGACCGGCAGTTCCGTTCCCGTCTCGTGTCGCCCCGTCGCCGCATCGAAGACGTCATTGCAGAGAAGGACCGACCGGTCGGGGGTGAGGGTCCAGACGCTGGCGCGGGCGACGCCGACGGTGCGGGCCGCGACCTCGGTGACGTGGCGCAGCACGGCGTCGAAGCCGGATGGCCGCAGCAGCCCGGCGCGCATCACCGCGAGCAGCGCCGTCGTCTGCTCGCGCAAACCCGCGTTCTGCGACCGGAGCGCGGCCTCGGCCTGCACGCGCTCATGCACATCGACCGTGGTGCCGTACCATTTGACGATGCGTCCGTCCGTGGCGCGGACCGGGCTCGCGGCGGCGAGATGCCAGCGCCAGCCTCCATCGGCGGCCGACCACAGCCGGAACTCGGTCGCGTAGGGACGCCCCTCCGCCAGCGCCGCCTGCCACGCGTCGAGGCAGCGCGCGCGATCGTCCGGGTGCAACGCCTTCAGCCAGGCATCGCCGGCCAGGTCGGTGTCCTGCCAGCCGACCAGGCGGAAGAAGGCGTCGCTCGCGAAATCGACCGTGCCGTCCGGCGTGGCGGTCCAGACGATCTGCGGCAGGGCCTGCGCGATGGTCCGGAACTCGCTGTCCATCGCGCGCGAGGCGGGAGCGCCAGCCGGCGCGGCAGGGCGATCCCGCGCCGGCCCCTGCAGCGCAAGCTGGTCCGCGGCGATGCCGGCAAGCGACGCGAGCAGCGCGCGGTCGCGCTCGGCGAAGGCGCGGGGCACGCGGTCCATGACACAGAGGGCACCGAGGATGCGGCCGTCATCGCCCCGGATCGGGGCGGCGGCGGCGAAGCGCACGCCGTCCGGCGCCGCGACCAGCGGATCGGCGCGCGCCTCGGCATCGCGCGTCACGTCCTCGATCACATGCGGCGCGCCGTCCCGGATCGCGGCCGCGCACAGCCCCGCCGCCGCGCCCGGCGCCGCCGCGCCCGCCAGACCGCGCGCCGCGGCGATACGCGGCCCCGTCGCGTCGGCGACGCAAACCGCGGCGATCGGCGTGTCGAACAGGCGCGCGGCAAGCTCGGCCACCCGCCCCAGGGCGCCCTCCGGCCGGCCCCGCGGGCCGTCGCCCGGCGGCTCGTCGGCGCCGCGCGCCCCGGCGGTCTCAGCTGTCACGACGGGTCGGCCCTGGGGCGGTGGACGGCGTGGCGCGGCGGATCGGACGGATCTCCACAGGGGTGCTCACGGCCACGATGCAACCGATGCGCGGGCACGTGCCAAAGTCTCTCGCGCAAACTATACAACCAACGCAGGCGGATCAGAAACCATCTCGCGAAAACGGGACGGAACCCGACGCACACGCGGACCGCCGGTTGTGCAGGATCCGGTCCCGCGTCGCGGCCGCTGGCCCGTGCGACCGGCCTCAGCGCTCGAGCGTCTCGAGGTAGGCGATCAGCGCCTCGATCTGGGCGGGCGCGAGCTGGAACCCGGGCATGGCCTCGTGCCCGGTGGTGATCCCCTCGGCCAGGGCCTCCGCGAGCTGCTCGACGGGATAGCGCCGGTGGAGCTCGCGGAACGGCGGCGCGGCGGGCATGGCGCTGCGGCCGGTCGGCCCG
>CALKJX010000235.1 GCA_937995555.1 uncultured Elioraea sp. | reverse complement strand
GACCGTGATCCAGCAGAACGGGCTCGATCCGCAGCATGTCGCCTCGGTCGCCGACAGCCGTTACAGGTTCGGCGCCTTCCGCGCCGACTGGGTGCGCGTCGATGGCCCGCCGCGCAACTGGATCTGGCGATCGGTCGGGGCAAGCCAGAATGGCTTCTTCCTCGAGGGGTTCCTCGACGAGGTGGCGCATGCGGCCGGCAAGGATCCGTACCGGTTCCGGCGCGAGCTTCTCGCGCATGATGCGCGTGCGCTGAAGGTGCTCGACCTTGTGGCCGAGAAGGCGCGCTGGGGCACGCCCTTGCCGCCGGGCCACGCACGCGGCATCGCCTACGTGGAGAGCTACGGCTCGCTGTGCGCCGAGGTCGCCGAGGTTTCGGTCGGCCGGGACGGGGTCCGCGTGCACCGCGTGGTCGTCGCCCTCGACTGCGGCGACATCGTCAACCCCGACAGCGTCGAGGCCCAGCTGATGGGCAGCGTCGTGCAGGGGCTGTCGGCGACACTGGGCGAGGCGATCACGCTGAAGAACGGTGCGGCCGAGCAGCGCAACTTCGACACCTATCCGATCCTGCGGATCGATCGCGCGCCGAAGGTCGAGGCGCATGTGATCCGTTCCGGCCAGGGCTGGGGCGGCGTCGGCGAGCCCGGCGTGCCGCCGCTCGCGCCGGCGGTGGCGAACGCGATCTTCGCCGCCACCGGCCGCCGTGTGCGGCGTCTGCCGCTGACGGCGGAAGGTCTCGGCGTCTAGCTCAGGGGATGGGTGGTTTGGAGGGAAGGGCCAATGGCCCTTCCCTCCGACGAGAGAATCCTTGGGGGAAAGGGCCGCAAGGCCCTTTCCCCCGAACCCCCTATCCCATCACCCTGCGCCGCGGCCGCCCGGTAATCCGCGATTCACGACTGTGTGCGAGGGTTGGGCGATATCGTTTCGCTCGGAACCCGACCAGGACGGCTCCCGTCATGCAACCCCTGCTCGACCGCGAGAGCCACGCCGATGACCTCCGCGCTGCCATCCGCGCGGACCTCGTGCCCCTGTTCAGCGATCTGCGCCAGTTCGTCGATCGCCGGATTGCCGAACTCAGCGCCGAGTTGCATGCGAGCAGCGAGCTCGCAGACATGACCGAGGCGAAGCTGATGCGCGAGGTCGCCGCGGTGCACGACCAGATCGCCAGGCTGGTCGCCATCCCCGCCGCCTCGACGCGCAACAGCGGCATCGAGCTGGAAGCCGTGGTGCAGGCCACCGAGGTGGCCGCCAACACCATCATGGAAGCGGCCGAAGCGATCCAGGACTGGATCGACGGCGGCAGCCGCGACCCCGGCGCGATCGAGTCGCTCGCCACCCGGGTCGGCGCGATCTTCGAAGCGTGCAGCTTCCAGGACATCACCGGCCAGCGCATCCGCCGCGCCATCCAGCATCTCGAACAGGTCGAGGCGCTGCTGGGCCGCTATCTGCAGCCGGGTGCGCACGTCACGCCGGCGGCCGACAACGACACGGCCGCGCCGCCGCCCTCGCCCGACCTCGCGCAGACCGAGATCGACCGGCTGCTGGGTTGAGCCGGCCGGCGGCCGTCAGACGAAGTCGGCGACGCCCGCCGCGACGTTCTTGACCACCGCATGGCGCACCGCCGGGTTGAGGAACGCCTCCCGGTCGCCGTCATTGGACAGGAACCCGAGCTCGATCAGCGCGGCGCGGCCCTTGAAGCGCAGCACCGCCAGATTGTTGCGCTGCTTGACGCCGCGGTCGCGCGGCCCCGTTCCCTGCACCGTCGCGGCGTTCAGCGCCTCGGCGAAGGGCTTGTCGTCGTCGTTTCGGTAGAGCGTCTCGACCCCGTGCGCGGTCGTGCCGGTGTGGCTGTTGACATGGATCGAGATCAGCAGCGAACAGCCGGCCCGTTCGGCGAAGCCGTTCTCGGTCCGCACAGCGCATCGTTGCGCAGACGCGGCGAGCCACGACGGGCGGCACGCTGGCGCGATCCGGTCAGCCCACGTGACGCGCGGCGATCAGGAACTCCCGGTTCCCCTCCGGCCCCGTGATCGGGCTCTCCACCACGCCGAGCACGCGCCAGCCCGACAGCCCGGCCCACCAGGCGGCGATCTCGGCGCAGACCGCCTGGTGCACGGCCGGGTCGCGCACCACCCCGCCCTTGCCGACCTTGCCCGGCCCGGCCTCGAACTGCGGCTTGATCAGCGCCACCGCCCAGGCACCCGGCGCGCACAGCGCGAGCCCGGCCGGCAGCACCGTGCGCAGCCCGATGAAGGAGGCATCGCAGGTGAGAGCGCCGACCAGCTCGGGCACGTGGTCGCGCGTCAGGAAGCGCGCGTTCAGCCGCTCATGTACGACGACGCGCGGATCGGTGCGCAGCTTCCAGGCGAGCTGCCCGTGCCCGACATCCACCGCGTGCACCCGCGTGGCGCCGCCCGCCAGCAGCACATCCGTGAACCCGCCGGTGGAGGCGCCGATGTCGAGGCACACCAGTCCGAGCGGCGAGAGCGCGAAGTGGTTGAGCGCGAAGTCGAGCTTCACGCCGCCGCGGCTGACCCAGGGATGGTCCTGGCCGCGCACCTCCAGCGGCAGGTCGTGTGCCACCGGCATCCCCGCCTTGTCGAGCCGCCGCTCGCCGGAGAACACCTTGCCCGCGAGCACCAGCGCCTGGGCCTTGGCGCGCGTCTCCACCAGGCCCCGCTCCACCAGAGCCGCATCGAGCCGCTGCTTCATGGCCGCATCCCCGGCTAGCGGACCTCGTTCTCCAGCACGCCGATGCCCTCGATCGAAGCGGCGATGCGGTCGCCGGGCTGGAGCAGGCGCGGCGGCGTCATGGCGTAGCCCACGCCCTCGGGCGTGCCGGTCATGATGACGTCGCCCGGCTCGAGCGTCAGCCCGGCCGACAGCACGGACAGGATCGACGGGATGTCGAAGATCATGCGGCTGGTGCGGCTGTCCTGGCGCGGCTCGCCGTTCACGCTGAGGCTGATGCGCTGGTCCGGCGGCTCGGGCAGGTCGCCGCGCGGCACGATCCACGGCCCCATCGGGCAGGAGCGGTCGAGCCCCTTGCCCTTGAACCACTGGCCGTGGCGGCGCTGAAGGTCGCGGGCGGTGATGTCGTTGCCGATCGTGTAGCCGAACACGTGCTCGAAGGCGCGCTCGCGCGGGATGTCGGCGCCGCGCTTGCCGATCACCACCACGAGCTCGACCTCGTAGTCGAGGGCCTTGGTGACGCCGGCATGGTTCGGGATCCACTCGCCCGGGCCGATCACCACGTTGGCGGGCTTGGTGAAGAACTGGGCGTGCTCGGGCACCGAAGTCTCGCGTCCAGCCGCGCGGTCGCCCTCGGCCACGTGGTCGAGGTAGTTGCGGCCGACGCAGAAGACGTTCTTGCGGGGCCGGGGGATCGGCGCAAGCAACCGCACGCGCTCCTTCGCCACCACCGCGCCCGCGGGCGGCGCGGC
>CALKJX010000234.1 GCA_937995555.1 uncultured Elioraea sp. | reverse complement strand
ATGGTTCCGAAAGCCTGCTCGATCCGCTCCTGCATCCGCCGCATGTCTTCGAGCATCCGGTCGAGGCCGCCCGTGCCGAACAGCGATGGCAGCATGGCCATGAGTGCACTCCTCTCGCATGATGTTCCGGAGCCCGCGCCGACGCGCCGACCGGGTCGTCAGGCGCCCGCGCAGTCAAGCAAACGCTAGCCAGCGCGGGGTGTAACGACCTTGATTCAGGTCAACTTCGACAGCGCGGCCCGGCGGCGAATGCATCGGCGGAGGCGCCTTGCGGCGGCGAACGCGCCGGCGCAACACTGCGCGCATGGGGATCGATCCCAATCTCGCGTATCTGCTCCGGGCTGCGGCGGGCGCGCATCCACCACCGCCGGGCCCGGTCGTCACGCTCGGCGTGCAGACCCTGCGCGGCGCGCCCGATCCGTTCGCGGCGATGGGTCTCGGCCCGGTCGAGAGCGTCGACGTGTCCGATTTCGAGGGGTGCACGCATCTCTTCGATCTCAACGCCGCCGAGCTGCCGCCCGGCCTGCGCGAGCGCTACAGCCTCGTCTATGACGGCGGGACGCTGGAGCACGTGTTCGATACGCGCGCGGCGCTGAGAAACATCTTCGGCCTGTTGCGCACGGACGGCGTGGCCGTGCACGCCTCGCCGGTGAACGGCTGGGTCGAGCACGGGTTCTACCAGTTCAGCCCGACCTTCTTCCTGGACTACTACCATGCCAATGGCTGGGTGCCGCTCGGCGTGTTCCTGCTGAAGCTGCAGGGCGGCGGCCGCGCGACCGTTCACCCTTACGTGTCCGGAATGTGGGACGCCCTGCCGGCCGGCGCGATCAACGGGCTCTGGTTGGGTCTGGCGGCCTTCCGCAAGGCCCCCCGCGCGCGCTGCGACGCGGTGCCGCAGCAGAGCCTCTACAGCAAGATCCACGGCGATCCATCATCGACGCCTGCCGAGGCCGGCCTCGCCTATGCGCCGCCCTTCGAGCTGGTCGACGGCGCGGTCGTGGCGGAGGATCGCGTGACACGCCGTCTGCCGCCGCCAAGACCCGGCGTCGGATACGAGTGGCATGCCCATCTGCCGGAGCTCGAGTGGCTGGCCGACACGAGCGAGGGCCGGTTGTCGCCGCTGCTGCTGTTCGAGGATGGCCGGCCGCTGGGTCCGCCGCACGCCCCGCACGAGGCGATCCGGACACGCGGCCGCGGGCTCTACAGCCACTGGGGCGCGTGGCTGCATTTCTCGACCTCGGACAATGCGCCGCCGGGAGACCGCGTCTATACCTACGCGCTGCCGCAGGCGCGCTGAACCGGCACCACAAGGAAACGAGCCGGATCTCCGGCGCAGGCCGTCGTCACGCCAGCGGCGCGTAGCGCCAGACCGAGGCGGGCGGGAAGTTCGCCGGCGTCCAGGCGACGCGCGCACCGCTCAGCCCGAGCCGGCGCGCCGGCAGCGGCGAGGTGATGCAATAGGTGTAGTGGAGGAAGCCGCGCCCCGGCGCGACGGCCTCGATCGCCTCGACCAGCGCACGTTGGCGTGCGCGCGGCAGCAGCACGAGCGGGATGCCGCATACCACGCTGCCGATGCGGCCGCGCATCTCGGCGCCGAGCAGCGCCGGCAACTGCCAGGCATCGCCGCAGAGCACCGTCACGCCGGGGTATGTCGCGCGCAGAATCGATGCCATCTCCGGCACGATCTCGATCACGGTCAACCGCGCGGGCGCGATCCCGCCCTCCAGCATCGCGCGGGTGATTGCGCCGGTTCCGGCGCCGAGTTCGATCACCGCCCCGGGTGGCCCCGCACGCACCGCGGCGGCCACGCGCCGGCCCAGCGCGGGCGAGGAGGGCACGATCGAGCCCATTTCCAGCGGGTTGGCGAGCCAGCGGCGGAAGAAGACCCAGGCCTGCCCGGCCGCCGACGGCACGGCATCATTGGCGATCTCGGCGTCATGAACACGGACTGGCGGCATGTCGGGGACTCGGCTGAGGAGGGAAGAACCGGACGAAGCGCGGTGTGAAACACGCGCTTGAAGGCAGTTCTATCTCAGTTTGATGATGATTGCGACCGCGCCGGCCGCAGATTTGCGGGGTGCAAGCGGGGCGCGTTCGTGTCATGTTCGTCCCGTCTCACCCCCCCCCGCCAGGATCCATGAGCGCGCGCATCCTCGTCGTTGACGACGTGATCCCCAATCTCCGGCTGCTGGAGGCCAAGCTCAGCGCCGAATACTATCAGGTGCAGACTGCGCAGGATGGCGTGGCCGCACTCGAAGCAGCGCGCGACTGGCTGCCGGATCTGATCCTGCTCGACGTGATGATGCCCGGTATGGACGGCTTCGAGGTCTGCCGCCGCCTGAAGGCCGATCCGGCCAGCGAGCATGTGCCTGTGGTGATGGTGACCGCGCTCGGCGAGACCTCTGAACGCGTCCGCGGCCTGGAAGCGGGGGCGGATGATTTCCTCACCAAGCCGGTGGACGACGAGACGCTGTTCGCGCGCGTGCGCGCGCTCGTGCGACTGAAGCGCCTGCTCGACGAGTGGCGGCTGCGCTCCGAGACCACGCATCAGCTCGGCGTCCAGCCGGAAAGCTCGACCCTGCCGAGCGTGCGCGGCTGCCGCGCGCTGCTGGTTGACGACACCGATCTGGACGCCGAGCGCATCCTGGAGGCGCTCGGCGCCGAGGGCATCCGCTGCGACCGTGCCGCCTCGCCGGCCGAGGCGGTCGAGCGTCTCGCCGCGGCCCCGTACGACCTCGTGGTGCTCGATCTCCAGCTCGCCGGCGAGGACCCGCTTCGGCTGACTTCGCGTTTGCGCGCCGATGGCGCGACGCGCGAGACCCCGGTGCTGATGGTGGCGGAGCCGGATCTGCGCCGGCAGCTGCATCGCGGGCTCGATCTCGGCGCCAACGACTACATCCTCCGCCCGATCGATCCGAACGAGCTGCGCGCACGCGCGCGCAACCAGATCCGCCGCAAGCTCTACCAGGACCGGCTGCGTGCCGATCTGGCCTACTCGATCTCGCTCGCGCTGACCGATCCGCTGACCGGACTGCACAACCAGCGCTACCTGCGCGGGCATCTGCGCTCGCTGGTCGCCTCGGTGCGCGCCTCCGGCGGGTCGCTCGCGGCGATGATGCTCGATCTCGACCACTTCAAGACGATCAACGACCTCTACGGCCACCCGGCGGGCGATGCGGCCCTGCGCGCGGTCGCCGGCTGCATCCGTGCCCATGTGCGGCTGTTCGACACGGTCTCGCGCTATGGCGGCGAGGAGTTCGCGGTGGTGATGCCGGGGGCGACGTTGGCGGACGCGGTCACGGCGGCCGAGCGGTTGCGCCGCGAGGTGGCGACCCTCGCCTACCAGCCGGCGGCGGCGGATCGGCATCCGCTGACGATCAGCATCGGTGTGGCCGCGCTGACCGCCGATGCGCGCGGAAGCGACGAGGCGTTGGCGGAGGGCCTGCTGAAGCGGGCCGATCAGGCGCTCTACGAGGCCAAGCGCCAGGGGCGCAACCGCGTCGTCGCGCTGGAGACGGACGGCGAGACGATCCCGGCGGGCTGAGCGGGCGGCCGCCCTACTTGATCTTCGCTTCCTTGAAGACGACGTGCTTGCGTGCGACCGGGTCGTATTTCCTGAACTCGAGCTTGCCCGTCGTGGTGCGCGCATTCTTCTTGGTGACGTAGAAATAGCCCGTGTCGGCCGAGCTCACGAGCTTGATCAGCACGGTGTTGGCCTTCGCCATGGTGGTCTCTCCTCGCCCGGCCCCGCGGCGGCGCTACCGGACAGCCGGCGCCGGCACGGGCCGGCGTGCGGTCTCATCGGGCCTGCGGAAAAGCCACAGGGCGGCGGTGATGTCAAGCACGCCGCCCTCCGCAGCCGGGCAGGCCTCGCGCAGCCGCGCCGCCTCCCCCGCCGGCAGCACCCGCCCGCCGGTCGCGCGCCAGGCCGCCTCGGCCTCGGGACGCCGTCCCTCCTCCAGCCGTGCGATACCCGTGCGCGCCACCTCGGCGCCGCGGCTCGTGCATACGGCGGGCAGCACCCCGAGCCCCTGCAACGCATAGCCGCCCGGCGCGATCAGGCTCGACCAGGTGACATGCAGCTCGCTCTCGTCGGGCAGCGGCACCACGGTCTGGATCAGCCCCTTGCCGGTGGTGACCGAGCCGATCACCACCGCGCGGCCGTTGTCCTGCAAGGCGGCGGCCAGCACCTCGGCCGAGGAGGCCGAGCCGCCGTCCACCAGCACGGCGAGGCGCAGCCCGCCGGCGATGTCGGCGCCGTCGGCCCGGTGGGTGCGCGAGGCGTCGGGGTGGCGGCCCTCGGCCACAGCGATCACGCCGCCGGTGAGGAACAGGTCGGCGGTCGTGATGGCCTGGCGCAGCAGCCCGCCGCGGTTGCCGCGCAGGTCGAGCACCAGTCCGGGCGGGGCGGGGTCGCGGTGCGCGACCGCGATCACCGCCCGCGCGAGCCGCCGGTCGGTGAGGCGGTTGAAGGCGGAGACGCGCAGGATCGGCACGCCGGCCTGCCAGCTCAGCGTCACCGTCTCGGGCGCCACCATGGCGCGGGCGAGCACAATCGTCTCGGTCCGCCCGCCCTCGCGCCGGATGGTGAGGCTGACCGGGGCGCTCTCCTCGCCCTCCAGCATGCGCGCGAGCTGCCCGGCGGACAGCCTCGCCGTGGGGCGGCCGTCGATCGCGAGGACGCGTTCGCCCTCCATCAGGCCTGCCGCCCAGGCGGGGGCGTCGTCGATCACGCGCACGATCACCGCGCCACCCGGATCGGGCTCCAGCACGAGCCCGAGCCCGGCTTCGCCGAGCCGGCGGCTTCGCCCGAGCCGCGCCTCCTCGGCCGGGACGTAGCGGGTATACGGGTCGAGGGTCGCGACCGCCTCGTCGAAGAAGGCGCGCAGCATCGCCTCCTGCGACTTGCGCGCGAGCGTGGGCGAGGCGGCCGTTCCGGCGGCGATCAGCCGCGCGGCCGCCTCCGCCCAGGAGGCGGGGGCATCGCGCGGCGGGGCGGGAATGCGATCGAGCGTCCTGCCGTCGGCGCGCAGCTCCACCATCCCGCCCGTGAACGCCGGAACGATCCGGCGGTCGGCGAGCGAGAGGCCGCGCAGTCCGGCAAGGGTGAGCGCGGCGAGATCGACCGGCTCGACATGCAACTCATGGAGCGCGCCGAGCCCGGCCCGCAGCACCGGGCCGAGCAGCGGACGCGGCTCCACCGCAGCAGCCTCCGCCCGCCCGAGCAACGCAAGCACGGCGAGCAGCCCGAGACCGAGGCTCCGCAATGCGCCCATGCCGACTCGTCCCTGAGAGGGAGCATCGTAGGATGCGGCACCGCACCACGGAAGCATTCGTTGCCGTGTCGTGATAATGCGGCGCTCCCTCCTGCGGCGCGGCGCAGACGGCGTCGATCTCGGTCCCGATCGCCGCGGTCGGCCGCTGGAGGCTGCGGTGCGGCCGCGAGGGGCGGGCGCACGCCGCCCTTGCCACGCTCGGGCGGCGGCATGGCGCACCCCGGCCAGTCTGCGCAGCCGGGCCCCGCCCCCACCATGCCGTCCGGCGAGACCAGGACGATGGCGAGGAAGACGAGGCCGATCAGCGTGTTGAAGCGGTCGCGGTCGTGGGTGTTGGCCGCGAAGGTGTCGAAAGCCACGAAGATGAGCGGGCCGATGACGGTGCCGATCGGATCGCCGGGACCGCCGATCACGCTCGTGATCAGGATGTTCGCGGTTGCGCCGAGCCCGATCGAGCCCGGCGAGATGCGGATCGTGCAGATGGTCGCGAGCACGCCGCCCGCTGCCGCGATGAAGCCTGCGAGGCCGAAGGCGAGGATGCGATGCAGCGCTACGGAGTAGCCCAACGCTGGACCCTGTGCGCATTGTCGCGGATGCCCTGGAGTACGAGCCGGAATGGTGTGTGCACGAGACAGTACGCCGCCGTGGAGGAGGCCAGCGGCCGCGAGCGCCACGTGGTAGAAGACATGCGCGTTGCGGGAGTCACGGCCGAACGACTGCGGTCCGACGACATTGCGGATGCACTCGTGGCCGCTGAGCCAGGCGATGCTGGTCTCGACGCAGCGGAACACGCCCACGGCGAGGGCGAGCGTGACCAGCAGCAGGCGGATGTCGCGCGTGCGCACGGCGGTCGCGCCGACCAGCCGGCGTGCCGCGCGCTGAGCCACGGCCGGGAATCTCCTGCGGCCGGAGCGCCAGCACGGTGGGCATGATCACGGAGGTGGGGATCACGGAGCAGGTCGGAAACACTATCTGGCCGATCTGTCCGGCGAGCCCCACCGGCACCGCCACCGAGGTCAGCGCCGTGCCGCTGTCGCCGACGATCATCGCGGGCAGGCGCCGCCCGGCTGCGTCACCCCGGTCGCCTTCGCCGCGTCGGCCACACTCCGGCCTCTCGCCGGCAGCACCTCAGCCTCGCGCAGCTTGCCAATGATCTCCTCGGCGCCATGCCGCTTCTTCGCCATCTCGCCCTCCTCCGACGGCCCAATCCGACATGCCAATCCGACATGCGTCCCGGACCACCCAGAAGGGGGCGGATCGCGGCCGCGCCGGCGCATCGTCGAGCTCGCCGCGGATCAGCCCTTCGATGAACCCCCGCGCCCGGGCGCGCACCCCGGTCTCGATCGGATCAGACCGGTTGTCGAAAGGATCAACAGCGATCTCGGCTGCAGGCCGCGCAGGATCGGGCTTCGTGGCAGTGCCCGTCATGGCGTGGTCTCCGGTCCGGCCCTTCAACGCCGCATGATTCGAGGTTGATCACCTGGGAGGCCACGCCACCCTCCTCCCCGGCCAGCCCGGCGACGGCACCGATCTGCGCCCCTGGGACCCACTCCAGGGAGCGGGTCGATCCTGGACGCCAATCCCGCCGATCCGGGGGTCGACTCGCCACGCCGGTCCACGGAGCGGTCGCACCGCGCCCGGCCCCGGGCTCGGGCGGCAGCGCGCGGTCCGTCGGCGCCGCGCGGAACGAGCGGCGTCGGGCCGCGCTCGGCGCGGGCGCTTGGCAGACGGGCGGTCGCAGCCCCAAATGGGCGCGGCGGCGGATGGAGGGACGGCGATGGATGCGACGCGGCTGCTCGGGGCGCTGCTCGGTGGCGTGCTGACGCCGCCGCGAACCCGTCGCACCGCGGCCAAACGCGGAACCAAGCCGGCCGCCAAACGGACGACCAGGCCCGCGCCCCTGATCGATGTGCGCATCGGCGGGACGCGCCGCACCGCTTCGGCGCTGACTGCCCTCGCGCGCCTCGCCGCCGAGGCGCTGGCCCAGGCGAGCCCGCCCTCGCCGCGCCCCCCCGCGCCGCGCCCCCCCGCGCCGCACCCGACCCCGCCCGGCGCGCCGGTGCCCTCTCCCGTGTCCGGCCGGTCCGGTCCCTGGGGCACGGTCAAGCCTGCCGCGCCACCCGCGCCGCCGGCCGAGCCGGTCGGCGCCGAGGAGCGCGAGGCGCTGCTGATCATCCGTGCCATGATCGCCGCCGCACGCGCCGACGGCGCCATTGACGCCGATGAGCGCGCCGCGATCGCGGGCCAGCTCGACCAGGCGGGGCTCGACGACGAGGCACGCGAGCTGGTGCTGAAGGAGTTCGCGAGTCCCGCGTCGCTCGACGCGCTCGCCCGCGAGATCGCCGATCCGGTGCTCGCCGCGCAGGTCTACGCGGCGTGCGTGATCGCGGTCGGGCAGGCGTCGGACGCCGAGCGCGCCTGGCTTGGCGAGCTCGCGCGGCGCACCGGGCTCGCCGCGGAGACGGTCGCGGCGATCGAGCGCCGCCTCGCCGTCGGCTGAGCGCCGCGCTGGGTATTCCTTGCGAGCATCTTCGCGCCCGCGGCTGATTCCAGCCGTGGACGATCTGCTCTAGAACCGCGTGGAGACGGAGGATGCCATGCACGGATTGACCGAGGCCGAAACCGCGCTGTTCGAGCGCGCATCCCGGCTGGCCGACGAGCGGATCGCCCCGCGCGCGGCCGAGATCGACCGCACCGAAGCCTATCCGTGGGACCACATCGCCGACCTGAAGGCGGCCGGCTTCCTCGGCATGACGATCCCGCGCGCCTATGGCGGGCAGGGCGCCTCCTACATGGACGCGGTGCTGCTGATCGAGGCGATGGCCCGGCGCTGCGCAGTCGCGGGGCGGATCTCGGTCGAGGCGAACATGGGCGCGATCGGCGCGATCATGGCCTACGGCACCGAGGCGCAGAAGCGGCTCGCCGCCGAGCAGGTTCTCGTGCACGGCGACAAGCCGGCGATCTGCATCACCGAACCCGAGGCCGGTTCGGCCGCGACCGCGATGACCACGCGGGCCGAGCGGCGCGGCGAACGCTGGGTGATCAACGGCCGCAAGCACTGGATCACCGGCGGCGGCGTCTCGCGCCTGCACCTGATCTTCGCCCGCGCGATCGAGAACGGCGTCGACCAGGGCATCGGCGGCTTCATCGTCGTGCGCGAGGGCGAGGGGAGCCCGCCCGGCCTCGTGATCGGCGAGCGGCAATTCGCCATGGGCGTGCGCGGCATTCCCGAGACCGTCGTGGATTTCCATGACCTGGAGGTGCCGGCGGAGATGGTGCTGCCGTCTCCGGGCGGGTTCCGCCGCGGCTTCGGCGCGCTGATGGACGCCTACAACGCCCAGCGCGTGGGCGCGGGGACCGTGGCGCTCGGCATCGCCGCCGGCGCGCTGGAGGAGGCGATCGCGTTCGTCAAGCGCCGCGAGCAGTTCGGCCGGCCGATCGCCGAGTTCCAGGGCCTGCAATGGATGATCGCCGACATGACGGTGGCGGTGGAGGCCGCACGGCTGATGCTCTGGCGCGCCGCCCGCAGCGTCGGGCCGAACGGCTTTCCCGATCCGCATCTGGCGGCGCAGGCGAAGATCCTCGCCGCCGAGACCGCGGTGAAGGTCACGAACGACGCGTTGCAGCTCTGGGGCAGCGCCGGCTACGGGCGCGACAACCCGATGGAGCGGCACGTGCGCGACGCCCGCATGTTCACCATCGCCGGCGGTACGGCGCAGATCCTGCGCAATCTCGTGGCCGGGCGGGTACTGGGGATGAAGCTGCCGCAGACCCGCGACGGCTATCTGCGACAGGCCGAGAAGCGGCTTGCGGCGGAGTAGCGTTCGGGTCAAGAACAAATCGGGGGTCGAACTGCGATCGGCCCATGCAGGACGAGCGCGCCGGAGGGCACCGGGCGTCGGCGGATCGGATCACTCAAGACAGGGGGGTAATGCCATGATTCCGCAACACTCCGATGCGGACGCAGCGGGTTCCTGGGCGCGGCGGGTGAGAGCCTCGATCCTGGGCGTGGCCTGCGCCGCTGCCATGACGCTCTCGGCCGCGACGGCCGC
>CALKJX010000233.1 GCA_937995555.1 uncultured Elioraea sp. | reverse complement strand
TGGCGGGCCGGCCGAGCTTTCGGTCACTCTCGCCGACCCCGGGCTGGCCGCCTCCTTCGCCGGGCGGTTCGGCGCCGACGGCGCCGACGGACGCGTGAGCCTGCGCACCGCCGCGATCGAGGGCACCGGGCGGCTGCGTCTCGACGCCGGCCGGCTGACGCTGGACGAGGCCCGGTTCAGCATCGGCGGGTCGCGCGTCACCGCCATGCTCGTCGCCGCCCCCGGCGCGGTCCGCCCCCAGCTCTCCGGTCGCATCGCGGTCGACCGGCTCGACCTCGCCGCCGCCTTCGACCGCCTCACCGCCGGGCCGTGGGACGGGGTCGCGCGGCGGCTCGACGCCGGGCTGCGGCTGGAGGCCGACACAGTCGCGCTCGCCGGGCTGACCGCCGGTCCGACCGCGGTCGAGATCGGGCTGACGGACGGGCGGCTGAGCGCGGCGCTGCACGAGCTCGGCCTCTATGGCGGGCGGCTGGTCGGGCGGCTCGCCTTCGCGCCTGGCGAGGATGGTCAACACCTCGACACCGAATTCGACCTGCGCGACGTCGCGATCGGACCGATGATGGCCCAGGCCGGGGTGGACGGGCTGAGCGGCACCGCGCGCGGGGATCTCGCCCTGGTCGCGCGCGGCCGCACCGCCGCCGACCTGCTCGCGACCCTCGACGGCACAGGCCGGCTGGTGGTGGAGAACGCGGCCCTGCGCGACGGGGCGATCGAGGCCGGCCGCCTGGCGCTGACGCTGACGGGGCGCGACCAGCCGCTGCTGATCGAGAGCGGATTGCGGCTGAACGGCCGGCCGGTGGACCTGGTCGCGCGCGCCGGGCCGGCCGGGCGGCTGGTCACGGGCAGCGCGCTCGGCACCGAGGCCGAGGTCACGCTCGGGGCCGCGCGGCTGCATCTCGTGGCCGACAGCACGGCCAGTCCGTTCACCGCACGCGGGCGGCTGCGCTTCGAGACGCGCGATCTTGCCGACTTCCTGGGCTGGCTCGGCGTCGAGGCCGCGGCCACCGCGGAGCTTGCCGCACCCGCACGGGTGGACGGCCAGCTCGCGGTCGCCGACCGCGCGCTCGCGCTCGACGACGCGCGCTTCGCGTTCGCCGGCGGCACCGCATCGGGGCGGCTGGAGATGAATCGGTCCGGTGTGCGCCCGCGCCTCGCCGTTTCCCTCCGCACCGAGACCGCCGATCTCCGCCGCATCCTGGAGATCGCGACCTCGGGCTCGGGACAGGTGCTGCGCGCGTTCGACGGCGCGCTCGACCTCGCCGCCGGGGAGGCGACGTTCGGTGGGGTCGGCTTCGGCCGCACCGCACTTGCCGCCCGGTTGGCGGACGGCCTGCTCTCCGCCGAGGCGCGCGACCTGGCACTCGCCGGCGGCCGCGCTGGGCTGACGCTCAGGCTCGATGCCACGGATGCGGCGGCCTTCGCCGCCACCGCCGCGCTCGATCTCGCCGGGGCCGATGCGGCTACGCTGTTCCGCGGCCTCACCGGGGAGGACCTCGATGCGTTGGCGGGGCCGGTCAGCGGGACGCTGGCCCTCACGCTGCGCGGGCCGAGCCTGCGCGAGGCCGCGCTCGACCTCGCGGCCGAACTCACGCTGACGGGCGGGCGGCTCAGCCTGCCCGGCTTCGATCCGTTCCCGGTCGAGACGCTGCGGCTCCGGCTCGATGGGCTTGACGCGCCCGCGGCGGTCGCCGGGCACGGCACTTGGCGCGACGATCGGATCACTATCGACGGGCAGATCGGCAACCCGCGCGCCGCACTCGCCGGCGGCGACGCCGAGGTCGCATTGAGCTTGCAGGGGCGGCGCTTCGCCGCGCGCTACGACGGCACGGTGACCAGCCCGCTGACGCCACCCACTGCGCGCGACCCCGCGCCACCTCCGGCACCCGCGCCTCCGCCGGCAGTCGCCATGCCGGCCTCGGTCGCCGTCGTGCCGCCGCGGCTCGTGGTGCTCGCCCCGGGCGGCGAGGTGCGCGCGGGCCTGCCGCTGGTGCTGTCGGTCACGGCGGGCCGCGACGGCCATCTCGCCTGCTTCTACCAGACCGGCGCCGGACAGGTGATGCGCATCTTTCCCAATCCGGCACGACCGGACTCGGCCGTGACAGCCGGGCAGGAGCTCCGCATCCCCGACGCCGCGATGGGCTTCGAGATCGCGCCCGCGACGGGCGGCGCGGCCGTGCGCTTCGCCTGCGCCCAGGGCGCCGAGCCGCTGGTGGAGCGCCTGCCGCCGCGACTGCGCGCGGCCCTCGAACCGCTGGGCGAGACGCTGGAGTCGGTGCTCGCGGCGCTGCCGGACGCGGAAGCCGGAACCGTCTCCGCCGAGGTCGCGGCCGCCGCGACGCGCACGATCGCGCGCCCGGCCCCGCCGCGTCTCGCGACCGACCGCGGCGACCGGCCGGCCGAGGTCGGCACGCCGATCGTGCTGCGCGCGACCGTGGCCGAGGACGGGCATCTCGCCTGCTTCTGGCGCTTCGGCGACGGCTCGCTGGTGCGCGTGCTGCCGAACGCGCACGCGCCGGATGCCTTCGTGCCCGCCGGCCGCACGGTGGAGATTCCCGGCCCCGGTTGGCCGTTCCAGATCGTGCCCGAAACGCCCGGCGCGGAGGAGCAGGTGGTGTGCCTGTTCGCGCACCGACCGGTGCTGCCGTTGCTGCCGGACGATCTCGCGCGAGTCGATCTCGCGCCGCTGCCCGATCCGGACGTGGACCGGCTGGCCGCGCACGCCGCGGCGATCGACGGGGTGAGCGCGGCGCGGCTCGCGATCCGCGTGGCGCCGCGATGACGGGCTACTTGCGCAGCTCCATCTTGATGGGCCCCTCGCTCGATCCGCGCACGAACTGATCGACATAGGGGTTGCCGCTCTCGCGGATCGACGACGCGGGCCCCACCCAGATGATCCTGCCGCCATGGATCATCGCCACCGTGTCGCCGATGCGCTGCGCCGAGGCCATGTCGTGCGTGATCGAGAACGCGGTCGCGCCGAGCCGCTTCACCTGCTCGACGATCAACGCGTCGATGATCGCGCCCATGATCGGATCGAGCCCCGTCGTCGGCTCGTCGAAGAACATGATGTCGGGCCGGGCCGCGATCGCGCGGGCGAGTGCCACGCGCTTCTGCATCCCGCCCGAGAGCTCGGACGGCGACAGATCGGCCACGTCCGCGCCAAGCCCCACCTGGGCGAGGATCTCGATCGCGCGCGGCTTCGCGTCGCGCCGCGCCATCATCCGCCGCGCCAGCAGCCCGAAGGCGACGTTCTCCCAGACCGGCAGCGAATCGAACAGCGCGCCCTGCTGGAACAGCATGCCGATATGCGCGTTCACCGCCTCGCGCTCGGTGCGCGACATCGCGAGCACGTTCCGCCCGTCGATCTCGATCATGCCGGCATCCGGCTCGATCAGGCCGAGAATACACTTGATCAGCACCGATTTGCCCGAGCCCGACCCGCCGATCACGACCAAGCCACGCCCGGCCGGCACGTCGAGATCGAGCGCGTCGAGCACGCGCTTCGGCCCGAACGCCTTGCAGAGCCCGCGGATGCGGATCTTCGGCATCCCGCTCATCGCGCGAAGAACAGCTCGGTGATGATGTAGTTGAAGGTCAGGATCAGGATCGAGGCGGACACCACCGCATTGGTAGTGGCCGCGCCCACGCCCTGCGCGCCGCCCTTCGAGTGGTAGCCCTGGTAGCAGCCCATCAGCGCGATGATGAAGCCGAACACTGCGGCCTTCACCAGGCCCGAGAACACGTCCTGGAACTCGAGATACTCCCAGGTGCGCGCCATGTAGGTGCCGGGGTGGAAGTCGAGCTTGAAAACGCCGACGATGAAGCCGCCCAGCACGCCGAGGATGTCGGCGACGAGCACCAGCATCGGCAGCACCAGTGTGGCGGCGACGATGCGCGGCACCACCAGATACTTCATCGGGTTCGTCGACAGCGTGGTCAGCGCGTCGATCTGGTCGGTCACGCGCATGGTGCCGAGCTCGGCCGCGATCGCGGCCCCTACGCGGCCTGCCACCATCAGCCCCGCGAGCACCGGGCCGAGCTCGCGCGTGATCGACAGCACGACCACCGTAGCCACCGCGCCCTCGGCCGAGAACCGGGCGAAGCCGGTGTAGGACTGCAGCGCTAGCACCATGCCCGAGAAGATCGCGGTCAGCGCCACCACCGGCAGCGAGAAGTAGCCGATGTCGGTCATCTGCCGCAGGAGCAGCCGCGGATAGAAGGGCGGGCGCACGACGTGGCTCAGCGCAAGCGCCGCGAACAGCGTCACGCTGCCGGCAGCCGACAGCACGGCAAAGAAACCGCGCCCGATCGCGGCGAGCAGATCGAGGAGCGCGTTCACGCGACGCCGCGATACCGGCGGCGATACCGCGCCCCGAGCGAGGTCAGGAGCTCATAGGCGTTGGTGCCCGCGCGCTCCGCCACCGCATCGGGCGGCAGGTCGGGCCCGAGCAGGCGGATGAACCCGCCGGGGGCGGCCTCTGGCGCGTCGGTCACGTCGAAGGTGAGGAGATCCATCGAAACCCGGCCTGCGAGCGGCACTTCGCGGCCGCCGACGAGCCCTGCGCCGCGGCCGGAGAGGCTTCGTAGATAGCCATCGGCGTAGCCGGCCGCAACCGTTGCGATCCGCGACGGCCGGGCCGCCACCCACGTGGAGTTGTAGCCCACGCTCTCGCCCGCCTCGATCTCGCGGATCTGGAGGATGCGCGCCTCCAGCGTGACCACCGTGCGCATCGGGTTGGGCGCATCGGGCGTGGGGTTGATGCCGTAGAGCGCGGCACCAGGGCGGGCAAGATCGGAGGCGGCGAAGTCGCCAAGGAAGATCCCCGAGGAGTTGGCGACCGAGGTCGGCGCTGGCGGGAGCATCGCGCGCAGCCGGTCGAAGCGCGCCACCTGCTCGCGGTTCAGCGGGTTCGCCGGCTCCTCGGAGGCGACGAAATGCGTCATCACATAGCGGAGATCGAGCGCCGCAAGCGGTGCCGGGTCCTGGGCGAGACGCTCGACCTCGCGCCGCCCGAGGCCAAGGCGGTTCATGCCCGTATCGATCTGCAGGATCGCGGGCAGGCGCGTCCCGCGCGCGGCGGCGTGCATGCTCCAGCGCCGCAGCGCGCCGAGGTCGTTCAGCACGGGCACGACGCCGGCCGCTTCGGCCTCGGCCTCCGCCCCGGCGACCAGCCCGTGCAGCACCGCGAGCGGCACGTCGCGCGGCACGCTCGCGCGCAGCGCGAGCGCCTCGTCGAACTCGGCGACGAAGACGTGCCGCGCGCCCTCGGCGAGCAGGCGGCGCGTCACTGGCAGCGCGCCGAGCCCGTAGGCGTTCGCCTTCACCACCGCAGCGACCGGGCCGGAGGCGTGGCGTGCCGCGAGGTCTCGCCAGTTCGCCGCGATCGCGTCGAGGTCGATGGTGAGGATGGCGCTCGGGTCAGGCACCGGTCGCCGGCTCAGTCCGCGTCATGCGCGCCGTGGTGGCGGTCGAGATTGGCGAAGCGCGTGAACTCGGCTTCGAAGAACAGCTCCACCTTGCCGGTCGGGCCATGGCGCTGCTTGGCGAGGTTCACCTCGGCGACGTTGTGCACGCGCTCCATGTCGGCGACCCATTTCGCGTGCGCCTCGTCGAACTTCGCCTGGTTGTCGAAGGTCATGAGCTTGGGTTCGCGCGCGGCGAGGTAGTACTCGTCGCGATACAGGAACATCACCACGTCGGCGTCCTGTTCGATCGTGCCCGATTCACGCAGATCCGAGAGCTGCGGGCGCTTGTCCTCACGGCTCTCGACCGCGCGCGAGAGCTGGCTCAAGGCCAGCACGGGCACGGCAAGCTCCTTCGCGATCGCCTTCAGTCCCTGGGTGATCTGGCTGATCTCGAGCACGCGGTTCTCGGGTCGCGTGCCCGGCGCCGGGCGAAGCAGCTGGAGATAGTCCACCACCACGAGGCCGAGACCCTGCGTGCGCTTGAGCCGCCGGCAGCGCGTGCGCAGCGCGCTGATCGAAAGGGCCGGCGTGTCGTCGATCATCAGCGGCAGGGCGCTGATCTCGCGCTGGCAGGCGACGAAGCGCTCGAACTCTCGCTCGGCGATCTCGCCGCGCCGGATGCGGTCCGACGAGACGCGCGCCTCTTCGGCGAGCAAGCGCGTGGCGAGCTGCTCCGCGCTCATCTCGAGCGAGAAGAACGCGACCGCGGGCGGCGTCTTGCCGAGTCCCGCCTCGCGCGCCTCGGCCGCGAGCGCGCGTGCCGCGCCGAAGGCGATGCAGGTCGCGAGCGAGGTCTTGCCCATGCCGGGGCGGCCGGCGAGGATGATCAGGTCGGATGCGTGCAGCCCGCCGAGCTTGGCGTCGAGATCGCGCAGGCCCGTTGCCAGGCCGGAGACGTGGCCCGAGCGCTTGAACGCGCGTTCCGCCCCCTCGACGGCGAGCTTCAGCGCCTTCTCGAAGCTGACGAAGCCGCCATCGGCCGATCCTTTGGCGGCGAGATCGAACAGCGCCTGCTCGGCCGCCTCGATCTGCTGCGGCGCGTCCAGCCCCTCGGCATCGCCGAAGGCGCGGTTCACAACCTCCTCGCCGATGTCGACGAGCTGGCGGCGCAGGTAGCAGTGGTAGATCACGCGGCCGTATTCGCCGGCGTTCACCACGCCGACCGTGGCGCTGACGAGCTGGGCCAGATAGGCCGTGCCGCCGACCTCGTCGAGCAGACTGCTGTTCTCGAGGTCGGTCTTCAGCGTCACCGCATTGGCGAGCTGGCCCTGCTCGATGCGGCGCGCGAGCGTGGCGAAGATGCGTCCGTGCACCGGGTCGGCGAAATGCTCGGGCGCGAGGAACTCCGCCACACGCTCGTACGCCTTGTTGTTGGCGAGCAGCGCGCCGAGCAGCGCCTGCTCGGCCTCCAGGTTCTGCGGCGGGCTGCGCAGCGCAAGCCCGAGCAGGGCATCGCCGGGTGCCGCCTCGCGCGCGCGCATCGACGACATCGTGCTGGCTGGCATCGCTCAGACGTCTCCCCTCGCGGCAACGGCAAGCATATCGCGCAGGCGCGGGTGCGCGAGGTCAGAAGGATTCACAGCCCTGTGGATACCGGGGATGCCGCGCGGCGCGATGCCGCCGCCTCCGCCTCGGCGATGTAGTCGCGCGTCAGCGGAACGATATCCTGGCGGTGCGCGAGCTGCGCCTGCCAGACGAAATGTCGCTGATGGCGGAAGGCGAGCTCGCAGGCAACGAGATAGAACTCCCACATGCGGCAGAACCGCTCGTCGTAGATCGCCGCGATCGCATCGCGGTTGCGCGCGAACCGCTCGCGCCAGTGCCGGATCGTCGCCGCGTAGTGCAGCCGCAGCGTCTCGAGATCGGTCAGCAGCAGCCGCGACCGCTCGATCGCGGGCAGCACCTCGGACAGCGCGGGCGAATAGCCGCCGGGGAAGATGTACTTGCGCAGCCACGCGTTGGTGGTGCCCGGGCCTTCGGGCCGGCCGATCGCGTGGATCAGCGCAACACCGTCGGGCGCGAGCGCGCGCGCGACCACGCGGAAGAACGTGTCGTAGTGCGGGATGCCGACATGCTCGAACATGCCGACCGAGACGATGCGGTCGTAGGTGCCCGTGACCTCGCGATAGTCCTGCAGGCGGAAGCGCACGCGCCCGGACAACCCTTCGGCCGCGGCGCGCGCGGTCGCTTCGCGGTGCTGCTCCTCGGACAGCGTGATGCCGGTGACGTCGGCGCCGAACTCCCGCGCGAGCGTGAGCGCAAGCCCGCCCCAGCCCGAGCCGATGTCGAGCACGCGCAGGCCGGGCCGGGTCAACAGCAGCTTCGCGGCGATGTGGCGCTTCTTGGCGAGTTGCGCCTCCTCGAGCGTCTCGTCGCCGCGCGGGAAATAGGCGCAGGAGTACTGGCGGTCCCGGTCGAGGAACAGGCTGTAGAGCCGCCCCGAGAGATCGTAGTGATGCGCGACGTTGTGCTTCGCCCGACCGATCGGGTTCGCCTGCTGCACGCGCCGCAGCCAGGTGTTGGCGCGCTCGATCAGGCGCATCACCGGATGGCCGCCGCCGCGTTCGAGATTCAGCATCATGAGGTCGAGCAGGTCGTAGAGCGTACCGTCCTCGACTGTGAATGCACCATCCATCCAGGCCTCGCCGAAGCGGAGCCCGGGGTTCAGCGCGATCCGCGTGGGCGCCGCGCGGTCATGCACGCGGATGCGCGCCTCCGGGCCCGGCGTCGCGCCGGCATAGGTGGTACTGGAGCCGTCCGGCCAGATCACGGTCAGCCGGCCGACCACGATCACGCGTTCGAGCAGGGTGTCGAGCAGCCGCATCAGCCCCTCCGCCTGCCGCCCGGCAGCGCGGCGCGGTCCGGCGCGCGGTCCGGGATCGACGCGGCCCATGATAGGCCCGCGCGCCCGGCCCGGCCAAGCGCGCGGCGGCAGCGGGACCCGGTGATGCCGGGGTTCGTGCGCGCGTGGCCGCCTCACCGGCCCCGCGCGCGATGCCCGCCCGCCAAAGGTCGAACCTTTGGCGCCGGATATCAGACCTCGGGCTGCTCGCCCGTGCCGGCGGGTGCCGCGCCGGGCTCGAACATCGGCTCGGCGACCAGCGCCTCCTCCTCCACGCCGCGCACGGTCTCGCCGCGCGCCTGGCGCTCGGCCTCCTCGGCCGTGCGGGCGACGTTGACGGTGACGGTGATGATCACCTCGGGGTGCAGCATGACCCGCACCGGATGCAGCCCGAGCGTCTTGATCGGATGCTCCAGCTGCACCTGCTGGCGGGTGATGGAGAGCCCGCTCTCGGTCGCGGAATCGGCGATGTCGCGCGCCGAGACCGAGCCGTAGAGCTGGCCGCTCTCGCCCGCCTGGCGCAGCATCACCACCGCGAGGCCGGCGACGCGCTCGGCGACCCGCTCGGCCTCCTCGCGGCGCTTGATGTTCTGCGCCTCGAGCTGCGCGCGCTCGGTCTCGAAGCGCGCGAGGTTCTCCTTGGTGGCGCGGATCGCCTTCTTGCGGGGCAGCAGGAAGTTGCGGGCATAGCCCGGCTTCACCTTCACCACCTCGCCCATCTGGCCGAGCTTCTCGACCCGTTGCAGCAGGATCACGTCCATCTCAGTCCTCCGGGGGCGTGAGCCCCGTGCCAGGGCGCGGCGGCCGGCCGCGCAGGTTGAGGAAATGCTCGGCCACGCCGAGCCCCGCGAGGCCGACCCCCACGGGAACGGTGAACAGAACGAGGGCAACGTAGAGGGGCACCAGCATCAGCGGCCGGGCGGGCTTGCCGAGGCTCGCCACATGCACCACCGCAAGCCCCTGCAGCGCAAGCGGCACGGCGAGCATCATCGCCGCCGACTGCACCGCGAAGCCCGCCCCGCCCGGCACCGCCAGCGCCGCCACCACCACACCGGCCGCGAGCTTCCAGTACCAGCCCGGCAGCAGCGCCATCGACCAGCGCGCCGGTGCCGCGATCAGCAGGCCCCGCCGCGCAACCACGCGCTGCGCGATCGCGGCGTTCATCGCCATCACGACGCCGAACCAGAGCGCGAAGGCGAGCGGCTTGATGCGCACCATCATCGCCACGAAGTCGTCGGCGCCCATCTCGGGCGTCGCGCCCATCCGCGCGAGCGCCTGCTCCATCACCGTGCGCAGTACCCCCGAGAGGCCACCCGGCCGGCCGGCGAAGGCGAACTCCGCCGCCAGCAGCATCGCCGCCGGCCAGAGCGCAAGCGTCGCGAAGGGCATCGCGAGCGCGAGCGGTCCGCCCGGCGAGTCCGGCAGGGCGAGCCGCAGCAGCAGCACCACCGGCAGCGCGAACAGCAGCACCCAGGCCAGCGCGCCCGGCACCCCGCCCGAGACCACCGTCACCAGCGCCCCAGCCAGCACCGCCTGCGCTGCCGCCTGCCAGCCGAAGGCCAGCCCCGCCGCGAACAGCGGGAAGGGCGCGAACCAGAACAGCACGGTGCCGAACGGCAGGCCGCGCAGCGCGGCCAGCGCGAGCAGCGCGGAGATCAATCCCGCCGCCAGCGTCGCCGTGGTGCGCAGCGTCATGGTGTCCGCCGTCCGTCGCCATGGTCATGCCCGCTGCCGGCAGGTCCGGCCGCGGCCACGCGTCAGGTGTTGATCACGTAGGGCAGCAGCGCGAGGAAGCGCGCGCGCTTGATCGCCACCGCCAGGGCCCGCTGCTTCTTCGCCGACACCGCCGTGATGCGGGACGGCACGATCTTGCCGCGCTCGCTGATGTAGCGCGAGAGCAGCTTGACGTCCTTGTAGTCGATCGCCGGCGCGTTCGGGCCGCTGAACGGGCAGGACTTGCGGCGGCGGTAGAACGGCCGGCGCGCACCAACGGCGGTGCGGCGGGCGGCGGGGATGATCGTCTCGGGGCTGTCGATCATGGCTCACTCTCCGATGGTGTCGCGCGCCGTGCGGTCGCCGCGGTCGGAGCGGTCGCCGCGCGGGGGCCGCTGGCCGCGATCGCCGAACCGGCCGCCGCGGTCGCCGCGCTCGCCCCGCTCGTCGCGTCCGCCGCGGGCGACGATCGCCGACGGCCCCTCCTCCAGCGCCTCGACCCGCACGGTGAGGAAGCGGAGGATGTCCTCGTTCAGCCGGAGCTGGCGCTCCATCTCCTTCACCGCCGCCGGCGGCGCGTCGATGTTCATCAGCAGGTAGTGGCCCTTGCGGTTCTTCTTGATCCGGTAGGCGAGGTTGCGCAGGCCCCAATACTCCTTCTTGCCCACGCTGCCGCCGCCCTCGCCGATCACGGCCGCCATCTGGTCGGCCAGCCCCTCGACCTGCTGGGGCGTGATGTCGCTGCGCGCGATCAGCACGCATTCATAGAGTGGCATATCCGTCCCTCCGGCTTCTCTCAGTCCCGGCATCCGGGACGATCCCGGAGGCTCGGACGGACATAGCCGGCCGCGTGCCGCGCGGCCGGCAGGGAACCGGCGGGTTATACGCATCGCCGCCGCGGGCGCAAGCGCGCGGGCGGATTTCTTGACAGCCCCGCCCTGCCCGCATACCACCGCCGGCCTTTCCCGTAACGCCAGAGAAAGCTTCCACCATGCCCGTGCGTGCCTTCGTCTTTCCCGGCCAGGGCAGCCAGGCGGTCGGCATGGGCCGGGACCTCGCCGCCGCCTTCGCCCACGCCCGCGAGGTGTTCGAGGAGGTGGACGAGGCGCTGAAGCAGAGGCTCTCGGCGCTGATGTTCGAGGGTCCGGCCGAGGCGCTGACACTGACCGCGAATGCCCAGCCCGCGCTGATGGCGATGAGCCTCGCGGTGGTGCGGGTGATCGAGCGCGAGGGCGGCGTGCGCCTGCCGCAGGTGGCGACGCTGGTCGCCGGCCATTCGCTCGGCGAGTACTCGGCGCTCGCCGCCGCCGGCGCCTTCGATGTCACGAACGCCGCCCGGCTCCTGCGCCTGCGCGGCGAGGCGATGCAGCAGGCAGTCGCGCCGGGCGCGGGCGCGATGGCCGCACTGCTCGGCGTCGAGCTCGACCAGGCGGCGGCGATCTGCGCCGAGGCCGCCGAGGGCGAGGTGGTGGAGGTCGCGAACGACAACGGGGGCGGCCAAGTGGTGATCAGCGGCGCGGCCGCCGCGGTGGAGCGCGCGATCGCGCTCGCCAAGGCGAAGGGTGTGAAGCGGGCCCTGCCGCTGCCGGTCTCCGCCCCCTTCCACTGCGCGCTGATGGCGCCGGCCGCCGACGCGATGGCG
>CALKJX010000232.1 GCA_937995555.1 uncultured Elioraea sp. | reverse complement strand
CCTGCAGGTGATCGGGCACACCTGCCAGCCCATGCCCCTCTACATCCTCGGCGCAATGATCCACATCGCCGTGAACGCCGCGCTCTCGGTCGCGAGCCGGCGGCTTGAGGCGCGCTTCGCCGCCACGGTGGCGACATGACGGCCGGCCTCGATTCGCCGCCGGTGCTGTCGGTGCGCGGCCTCGCCCGCGACGGCATGACCATGCTGATGGTTACCCACGAGATGGGGTTCGCGCGCGATGCCGGCCACCGCGTCGTGTTCATGGATGCAGGGCGCATCGCCGAGAAGGGCCCGCCGCGCGAGGTGCTTGGCAACCCGCAATCGCAGCGCCTGAAGCGGTTCCTGCGCCGGATCGAACTCAGGACGGAGTGAGCGTCATGGACGACATTCCCCCGCACAGCGGGATTCGCGAGCGGCTCGGGCTCAGGCCGATCATCAATGTCTCGGGCACCATGACCGCGCTCGGCGCCTCGATCGCGGTCCCCGACGCGATCGCCGCGACCACTGCGATCCTGCCCGAGTTCGTCGAGATCGACGATCTGCACCGCATTGCCAGCCGCACGGTCGCGCGGCTCACCGGGGCGGAGGCCGGGTTTGTCACCGCCTCCTGCTCGGCCGGCATGACGCTCGCGGTGGCGGCCTGCATGACCGGTGCCGATCTCGCGCGTATCGAGCAGCTGCCGAACCCGGCCGGTATGCGCGCGCGCGTGCCGATCATGCCCGGCCACATGGTGAGCTATGACGCGCCGGTGGAGCAGGCGATCCGCCTCGCCGGGGCGACGGTCGTGCCGTTCGGCCAGGCGACCTCGGTCAAGCCCTACCAGCTCGAAGCCGTGCTGGACGATCAGACCGCCTGCGCGTTCCATGTCGTCAGCCACCACTGCGTCGGCTGCGGGCAGCTCCCGCTCGGCGAGTTCGCCGCGATCTGCCGCAGCCGCAACGTGCCGGCGGTCGTCGATGCGGCGAGCGAGTACGACCTGCGCGGCCTCATCGCGGCCGGTGCCGATCTCGTCTGCTACTCCGCGCACAAGTTCCTGGGCGGGCCGACCGCGGGGATCGTCGCCGGACGCAAGGACCTCGTGCGCGCGACCTTCCTCCAGAACATGGGCATCGGGCGCGGCATGAAGGGCGGCAAGGAGAGCATCCTCGGCACCATCGCCGCACTCGAGGCCTGGGAACGGCGCGACCACGCGGCCGCGCGCCGCATCGAGCGGGCAACCCTGGATCTCTGGCGCGAGCGGCCCGCCGGTGATCGTGCGCGACCATGAGGTCGAGCACGGCGATTTCTACCTCGACCCGTGCAACCTTCATCCGGGCGAGGCGAGCGTGGTGGCGGAGCGGATCGTCGCCGAGATGGCGGTCGCGCGGGCCCGGCCGGCCGCGAACCATGAACCTGCATCGGCACGGCGGCAGCGACGATCCGCCCGCCTGCTCGCCTGGCCCGACTGAGGCCACCGCGCCGCCCGCAGCCGTGATTGACAAACGCGCGAGCCGCACCCGAACATGTCCGCAAGCCGGGGCAAGCGGGTCCCGCAAGTCAATCGGGAGGATGTGACATGGTGGGGGATCGCTGTCTCCGGCGGGGGGTGCTCGCCGCCTTCGGTGCGGTGGTGCTGGCGACCTCGGCGCTCGGCCAGCCGAGGGACATCAAGATCGGCGTGATCTACGACTACACCGGCCCCTTCGCGGCCGGCGGGTCACTGGCCGCGGCGATCGGCACCAAGCACGCGATCGACATGATCAACGAGCGTGGTGGCGTCGAGGGCCATCGCATCAACGCGATCTTCGCCGATGCCCAGTCGCGCACCGAGGTGGCGATCAACGAGGCCACGCGGCTGCTGGAACAGGAGCGGGTCGATCTGATCATGGGCGTGTATTCGAGCGCGCATTGCGTGCCGATGGCCCAGCGCGTCAACGCGCAGCGCCGCTTCATGTGGGCGAATGTCTGCGTCGCCTCCTCGGTGTTCAAGGACCGCAACCTCGAATACGTGTTCCGCGCCCAGGTGCACTCGGATCAGTTCGGCGAGGCTTCCTGCACCTTCATCCACGAGGTCGCGCAGGAGAAGCTGGGCCGGGCGCCGCGCGACGTGCGTGTGGCCATCATCTACGAGGACGGGCCCTACGGCGCCGGTGTGGCGTCGGGCAACGAGGCGAAGTGCAAGGAGCTCGGCATGAATGTCGTGCTCAAGGAGGGCTACGCCGCGACCGCGCCCGACCTCTCCTCGCTGGTGACCAAGCTGCGGCGCGAGCGGCCGGACGTGATCCTGCACACCGGCTACAACCCCGACATCACGCTGTTCCTGCGCCAGTCGCGCGAGCTCGGCCTGCGCTGGCGCGCGCTGATCGGCCACGGCGCCGGCTACGGCCAGATCGACCGGCTGACCGCCACCTTCGGGCGCGACGCCGACTTCATCTTCAACGTCGATCCGGTGGCGGCGCAGCTTCTGAACCCCGCCTCGCTGGCGCCCGGGCTGGGCGATGTCACGGCCGAGATGGTGCGCCGCTACAAGGCCGAGACGAACGCCCAGGAGGTGCCGCCGCACACCTCGATGGGCTTCAACCAGACCTGGATCTTCCTCACCGACGTGCTGCCGCGCGCGATCCGCAACCACGGCGGATTCGATCCCGAGGCGCTGCGCAAGGCCGCGCTCGAGACCGACATCCCCGAGGGCGGCACGATCCAGGGCTACGGCGTGCGCTTCAACCCGCCCGGCCACCCGATGGCGGGGCAGAACGCGCGCTCGACGCCGGTGGTGATGCAGTACATCGGCGGCGAGACGAAGATCGTCTGGCCGCGCGCGTTGCGCACCGTCGATCCGGTGATCCCGCTGCCCGCGAACCACCCCTACGCGGCCCGCTGAGCATCCGGGCGCGGCGGCCACACCCCCCGCCGCGCCCGCATTGCGATCCCCGGCATGATGCTGACCGTCACCGACCTGACACGCCGGTTCGGCGGCTTCACGGCCGTCAGCCGCGTCTCCTTCGCCCTCGAACAGGGCGAGATCCTCGGCCTGATCGGGCCGAACGGCTCGGGCAAGTCGACCACCTTCAACATGATCGCCGGCATGCTGCGCCCTTCCGAGGGCTCGATCCGGTTCCAGGGCGAGGAGATCGGTGGACTGAAGCCCGTCGAGATCTGCCATCGCGGCATCGGCCGCACCTTCCAGATCCCGCGTCCGTTCCGGCGCCTCTCGATCCTCGAGAACGTCGTCACCGCCGCCTATTTCGGCCAGCGCGAGGATGTGCCCCGCGCGCGCGCCTTCGCGCTCGCCGAAGAGGCGCTCGCCCTCGTCGGCTTGCCGACCGACCCTGCGGCCGAGGTCGCGAGCCTTGGCGCGGCGGGGCTGAAGAAGCTCGAACTCGCCCGCGCGCTCGCCACCCAGCCGAAGCTGCTGCTGGCCGACGAGAGCCTGGGCGGCCTCGACGAGACCGAGATGGACCAGGCGGCCGACATGCTCGGCCGCATCCGCCGCGACAAGGGCATCACGATCATCTGGGTCGAGCACATCATGGGCGTGCTGATGCGCGTGGTCGACCGCGTGATCGTGCTGGATCACGGCGAGAAGATCTCCGAGGGCTTGCCGCGCGAGGTGGCCGCCGACCCGCGCGTGATCGAGATCTATCTCGGCACCGAGCGCATCGCCTTCAGCGAGGATGGCGCGGCATGAGCGGCGAGACGATGCTGGAGGTGCGCGGCGTCTCGGCCGGCTACGGCACGTTCCGCGCCCTGTTCGATGTCAGCCTTGAGGTGAAGGCGGGCGAGGCGGTGGCGGTGATCGGGCCGAACGGCGCGGGCAAGACGACGCTGCTCCGCGTGATCTCCAAGCTGATCGCGGCGACCGCGGGCGAGATCCGCCTGGAGGGCGCCTCGCTCGGCGCCGTGTCGCCCGACAAGGTGGTCGAGCTCGGCATCGCGCACGTGCCCGAGAACCGGCGGCTGTTCCCGCGCCTGACGGTCGAGGAGAACCTGCGCATGGGCGCCTACGCGCCCTCGGCGCGGGCGCGCTACCGCGAGCGGCTCGACTTCGTCTACGAGCTCTTCCCGCGCCTGCGCGAGCGCCGGAGCCAGCTCGCCGGCACGATGTCGGGCGGCGAGCAGCAGATGTGCGCGATCGGCCGGGCGCTGATGAGCGGGCCGAAGCTGCTGCTGATGGACGAGCCCTCGGCCGGGCTCGCGCCCGTGATCGTGCAGCAGGTGTTCAAGCTGGTCGAACGCATCCGCGCCGAGGGCTACACCGTGCTCATCGTCGAGCAGAACGTGCAGCAGGTGCTGCGCGTGGTGGATCGCGCCTATCTGCTGGAGGTCGGAACGATCCGGCTCTCCGGACGGTCGGAGGAGCTGCTCGCCTCCGACGCGATCCGCCAATCCTATCTCGGGCTGTGAGCCGGCCAGGAGGGACCGCGTGTTCGACATCTTCCTGCTCGAGGCGGTGAT
>CALKJX010000231.1 GCA_937995555.1 uncultured Elioraea sp. | reverse complement strand
TGGCGGGACGCGGCCGTGCCCGCATGAGCACGGCCGGCTGACATCACGCAACAGAGGAGGCCACACCACGATGAGTCGCCGCATGACCTTCCGTACCGGCCTCGCCACCTCGCTGGTGGCGGCCGCCTTCACCGTCTCGGTTGCCGCCGAGGCGTTCGCGCAGGAGCTTCGCCCGGGACGCATCCGCGTCGGCATGCTTGCTGACATCAACGACTTCGATCCGATGGCGTTCTCGACGGTGAACTTTCCCACCATCAAGAACCTCTACGACAGCCTGATCGAGTACACGCCGGAGGGACGCGCCGTCCCGAATCTCGCCGAGTCCTGGACGATCGCGCCGGACAACGCGTCGGTGACGCTGACCTTGCGACGCGGCGTGACGTTCCACAGCGGCGCGCCGTTCGATGCCGAAGCGGTCTCGGCGACGCTGCGCAAGGCTAACGATCCGCGCGCTGGCAAGAACGTCTACCCGACCATGGGAATCGTGCGGGACTGGACGGTGGTCGACCCGCAGACGCTGCGGATCACCTTCAAGAACCCCGCGCCCACGCGCCAGATCACCGATCTGTTGCAGTTCATCTCGGTGATCGATCCGGCGTCGATCCAGACCGTCTCGACGCGGCCCGTCGGCACCGGCCCCTATGTGCTGGCCGAACGCGCGGTCGGCCAGCGCGTGCGGCTGGAGGCGAACCGGTCGCACTGGCGTGCCAACCAGCCGCTCTCGCCCGAGGTCGTGCTGACCGTATTCGAGCACGATGCCGCCGCTACGGCCGCGCTCGAGTCCGGCGCGGTCGATCTCGTCTACGGCGCGACCGGGCGCAGCGCGGTGCGGCTGCGCGCCGCCGGCTACCAGGTGGTCGAGGGACCGGGGCCGCTGGTGCAGGTGTTCCGCATCAACTCGACGCGCGGACCGTTCCGAAACCAGATCTTCCGCCAGGCCTTCAACCACCTGATCGACCGCGCCGGCATCCTGCGCGTGGGCTACGCCGGGCTCGGCGAGGTGACCGCGCTGCCCTGGGCGCCGGCCAGCCCCGCGCACGATCCCTCCTACGCCCAGCGCTACGCCTATGACCTCGACAAGGGGCGTGCGCTGATCCGGCAATCCGGCCTGTCGCAGGCGGAGATCAGCAACTGGAAGCTCTTGGTCAACGGCGGCGACGAGGTCTCGACCCGCATCAGCCAGATCGTCCAGGCTTCGCTCGCGCGCGTCGGCATCAACATCGAGCTCGACCTGAAGCAGGGAGCGGAGTTCATCGACGCGCTGCTGACCGGCAAGTTCGACGCCGTGTTCGGTGCGGTCGGCAACATCCAGAAGTTTCCGACCCGGCTGACCACGAACAGCATCTACCGCACGGTGAACAATCCGATCCTGGGCGAGCCGAACCCGCATCCCGAGTATGTCGAGGCGATCCGGCGGGTGGACACGACGCTCGGCCCCGAGGCGGCGGTGAAGGCGGCCTACGACAATCTCAACCGCGTGCTGGTCGAGACCGCCTTCGGCATCCCGACCAACTCCTACCCGATCGGGCTCATCGTCGCCTCGCCGCGCGTCGGCGGCTTCACGCTCGACATCGACAACATGCTCGTCGCGCGCACGCTCGGGTTCAAGCCCTGAGCCGAGGCGGGATGCCGCATGGATGAGCGCGCGGATGGCTGAGCCGGTGCTCTCCGTCCGCGCGCTCGAGGTGGCCTTCATGGCCTCGGGCCGGCCCGTGCCGGCGGTGCGCGGCATCGATCTCGACGTGCACGCCAACGAGGTGCTGGGGATCGTCGGCGAGTCGGGCTCGGGCAAGAGCGTGACCTCGCTGGCGATCTCCGGGCTGCTGCCGCCGACCGCGCGCGTGCGGGGCTCGATCCGGCTTGGCGGCGTCGAGATCACCGAGGCCGACCACGAGACGCTCCGCCGCATGCGCGGCGTCGATGTCGGGATGGTGTTCCAGGACCCGACGACGACACTCAATCCGGTCTTCACGATCGGCCGGCAACTGACCGAGGGCCAGATCGCGCATGGCCGGCTGCGCGCCGATGCCGCGCGCGCGCGCGCGATCGAGCTTCTGCGCGAGGTGGACATCCCCGATCCCGCCGGCCGCGTGATCCAGTATCCGCACCAGTTCTCGGGCGGAATGCGCCAGCGCGCGGTGATCGCGATGGCGATGGCGGGGCATCCGCGCCTGATCATCGCCGACGAGCCCACGACCGCGCTCGACGTCACGGTGCAGGCGCAGGTGCTGTCGCTCCTCGCCCGCCGCCAGGCCGAGACGGGCGCGGCGGTCATCCTGATCACCCACGATCTCGGCGTGATCGCCGAGATGGCGCACCGCGTGGCCGTGATGTATGGCGGCCGCATCGTCGAATCCGGCCCGGTCGAGCAGATCTTCGCCCGCCCGCGCCATCCCTACACGGTCGCGCTGCTGCGCAGCCTGCCGCGGCTCGATGGCGGCGCGGCGCGGCTCGAACCGATTCCGGGCCAGCCGCCCGCACCTTCCAACCTGCCGCCCGGCTGCGCGTTCCATCCGCGCTGCGCGGTCGCGCGCGACCGGGCCCGCTGCCGCACCGAGGAGCCGGGCTTGCGCGCCTGCGGCCCGGCGCATCTGAGCGCCTGCCACTTCGTCGAGGAGGTGCCGGCCCCGTCGCTGCCGCGCGAGAGCGACGGCGCCCAGCCGGCGCGGCCGGCCGTGCGGCGCGACAGCGAACCGTTGCTCACGGTCGAGAACCTCCAGGTGCATTTCCCGATCAAGGCCGGCATCCTGCGCCGCCGCATCGGCTGGCTGCGCGCCGTGGACGGCGTGAGCCTGACGGTGCACGAGGGCGAGACGGTCGGCCTCGTCGGCGAGTCCGGCTGCGGCAAGACGACGACGGGCCGCGCCGTCATGGGGCTGGTGCGCGTGACCGGCGGGCGCATCCGCTTCGGCGGCCGCGACATCACGGCACTCGGGCGTGGTGCCATGCGCCAGGTGCGCCGGCACATGCAGTACGTGTTCCAGGACCCCTTCGCCTCGCTCAACCCGATCAAGAGCGCGGGCGAGATCGTCGCCGAGCCGCTGCGCATCCATGGGCTCTACGACGAGATGGGCGGCGCGGGACGGATCGCGCGGCTGTTCGAGATGGTGGGGCTGTCGCCCGGCATGATGGGACGCTTCCCGCATGAGTTCTCGGGCGGGCAGAAGCAGCGCATCGGCATCGCGCGCGCGCTCGCGCTCGAGCCGCGCCTGCTGATCCTCGACGAGCCGGTCGCCTCGCTCGACGTCTCGATCCAGGCGCAGATCATCAACCTGTTGCAGGACCTCCAGCGCGAACTGCGTCTCGCCTATCTGTTCATCGCGCATGACCTGTCGGTGGTGCGGCACATCTCCGACCGCGTCGCCGTGATGTATCTGGGGCGGATCGTCGAGGAGAGCGAGAAGCAGGCGCTCTACGCCACGCCGGTGCATCCCTACACGCAGTCGCTGCTCTCGGCCGTGCCGGTACCTGATCCGACGGTGCGCGGCGTGCGCCGGCGCATCGTGCTGGAGGGCGAGATTCCGAATCCGGCCTCGCCGCCGCCGGGCTGCGCCTTCCATCCGCGCTGCTTCCGCGCGTCCGCGCGCTGCTCGGCCGAGGCGCCCGCATTCCTGCCCTACCCTGGCCTGCCGACACGCGCGGCCTGCCACCATGCCGGACCGCTGATCCCCGCGCCCGGTGCCAAGCACCCGCAGGAGGTGGCGTGACCATGCGTCGGTCGCGTGAACTCGCCCGGCGCGTGGTCGCGCGCAGCGCCGCCAAGGTCAGCCTCGCCTGGCTCGCGACCCTGATCGTGCTCGCGATTCTCGCACCCGTGCTGCCGATCGATCCGCTGGCGCAGGACCTGACTGCCGAGCTCGAGGGCCCCTCGGCGGCGCACTGGTTCGGCACCGACGAGCTCGGCCGCGACATCATGGCGCGCGTGATCTATGGCGCGCGCACCTCGCTGATGACGGCGGCCGGGGCGGTCGCGATCGCCGGCGCGGTCGGCGTGCCGATCGGGCTGATGGCCGGGTTCTTCGGCGGCTGGCGCGATGCGGTGCTGATGCGGTTGATCGACGTGCTTCTGGCGCTGCCCGGCATCCTGCTCGCGATGGCGATCATCGCCGTGGTCGGCCGCAGCCAGGCGGCCGCGCTGCTCGCGGTCGGCATCACCGGCATCCCCTCCTTCGCGCGCATCACCCGCGCCCAGGTGCTGTCGTTGCGCAAGCGTGACTTCGTCGTCGCGGTCGAGGCGCTCGGCGGTTCCGCCGCCTACACCATGTTCCGCACCGTGCTGCCGAACTCCTGGAGCCCGATCCTGGTGCAGGTGGTCGTGCTCTCCTCGGTCGCGATCCTGCTGGAGGCGGCGCTCGCCTTCCTCGGTATCGGCATACCGCCGCCTACTCCCTCCTGGGGCGAGATGCTGCGCACCGGCAAGACCTATCTCTACGAGGCGCCGACCTATGCCGTGCTGCCCGGCCTCGTGCTGACGCTGACCATCCTCTCGCTCGACATGCTCGGCCGCGTGATGGCCTCGGTGCTGGAGGACCGCCACGAGATCCAGGAGCCCGCGGCCCTGCAGGGAGGCCGGCCGTGATCGGCTACATCCTCCGCCGCCTGGCCCAGTTGCTGCCGGTGCTGCTGCTCGCCTCGGTCGGCATCTGGGCGATGGTCTATGCGATCCCGGGCGGCCCGGTCGGCATGATCCTCGGCGAGAACGCGACCCCCGAGCAGATCGCCGCGCTGCGCGCCGAACTCGGCCTCGACCGGCCGGTGATCGTGCAGTACTGGGCGTGGCTGACCAACGCGCTCGCCGGCGATCTCGGCGTCTCGCTGCACTCGCGCCAGCCCGTCGTCTCGCTGATCGGCGAGCGTCTGCCGGCAACGATCCAGCTCGGCCTTGCCGCGACCGTGGTCGGCCTGCTGATCGGCATCCCGGTGGCGGTGGCAAGCGCGCTGATGCCCGGCTCGTGGCTCGACCGCGCGCTCAGCGGCTGGAGCGCGCTCGCCCTCGGCGTGCCGACCTTCTGGCTGGGGATCCTGCTGATCCTGCTGTTCGCGGTGCATCTGCGCTGGCTCCCCTCGGCCTCGGGCTACGTGCCGTTCTGGGAGTCGCCGATCGAGATGCTGCGCAACATCCTGCTGCCGGCGCTCACGCTCGGCATCTATGTCTCGGGCATCTTCGCGCGTTTCCTGCGCGCCTCGCTGGTGGCGGAACTGCGCGCCGACTACGTGCGCACCGCGCGCTCGAAGGGCCTGCCCGAGCGCGACGTGGTCGGCCGGCACGTGATGCGCAACGCGATGCTGCCCTTCGTCACCATCGTCGGTCTGATGATGGCGAACTTCATCGGCGGCACGGTCGTCACCGAGGCGGTGTTCACCTATCCGGGCCTCGGCCGGCTGCTGATCACCGCGATCAGCACGCGCGACTATCCGCTGATCCAGGGCTGCATCCTGGTGATCCTGGTGATCTACATCCTGATCAACGTGATGGTGGACGTGCTCTACGCCTATATCGACCCGCGCATCGAGTATGCCTGAGCGAGCCATGGACCGAGCCGCCGACGCCCCGCCCGATCCGCCCGCGCGACTGTTCGATCTCACGGGCCGTATCGCGCTGGTGACGGGCTCCTCGCGCGGGCTCGGCTGGGCGATCGCGCGCGCGCTCGCCGCGGCCGGCGCGCAGGTGGTGCTGAACGGGCGCGACGCGGCGGCGGTGGCGGCGTGCGAGACGGCGCTGCGCCGCTGGGGCCTCTCGGCGGAGGCGGCGCCCTTCGACGTGACCGATGCCGAGGCCGCGACCGAAGCGGTGCGCGCGATCGCCGACCGGCACGGCCGGCTCGACATCCTGGTCAGCAATGCCGGCGGCGGCGTGCGCAAGCCCGTGCTCGACCAGACGGATGCGGATTTCCGCGCCGTGGTCGAGTCGCATCTCGCCGCCGGGTTCCGGCTCGCGCGCGAGGCCGCGCGCGTGATGGTGCCCGCGGGCTTCGGGCGCATCCTGTTCATCTCCTCGATCAACGCCTTCATCGCTAGGCCCACCATGACGGTCTACGCCGCCGCCAAGGCCGGAATGAACGGGCTGGTGCGCGCGCTGGCGGTCGAGCTCGCGCCGAGCGGGGTGACGGTGAATGCGCTGGCCCCCGGCTACTTCCTGACCGCCGGCAACGAGGCGCTGCGCCGCAGCGATCCGGCGTTCCAGGCGCGCATCGCCGCGCGCACGCCGGCCGGCCGCTGGGGCCGCCCTGACGAACTCGGCGCGGCGGCGCTCTATCTCTGCTCGGCCGCCGCGTCCTACACGACCGGGACGGTGCTGACCGTGGACGGCGCGATGACGGCGGCGATCTGAGCCATGAGCCTGGATGCCCGCTACGTCGTCAAACCGGTGCGCAAGGCGCTGCAACTGCTCGAGGCGCTGGTGGGCGAGGGGCGGCCGCTGACCCTGTCGGAGCTCGCCGAGCGTACGGCGCTGCCCAAGACCACCGCGTTCCGCTACCTCTACACGCTGCGTTCGGCCGGGTTCGTCGTGCAGGCGGCGGGCAAGGACGCCTATGCGGCCGGCCCGCGCCTTGCGGCGACTCCCGCGCCGGCCGCCGCGATCGAGGCGCTGCGCCAAGCGGCGCTGCCCGAGATGCAGCGGCTGCAGCTGCGCTTCAACGAGACCGTCAACCTCGGCGTCGCCGACGGCACGGAGGTGATCTACGTGGCGATGGTCGGCAGCACGCGCTCGCTCCGCATGGAGGCGGCGATCGGCGCGCGCGATCCGATCCACTCGACCAGCCTCGGCAAGGCGATGCTGGCGGCGCGCCCGGCGGCGGAACGGTTGGACGGGCTGCCGAAGCGGCTGGCGAGGCGCACGCCGCGCACGATCACGAGCCGCACGACGCTCGCCGAGGTGCTCGACGCGGTCGCGGCGCAGGGCTTCGCTTTCGATCTCGAGGAGAACGAGACCGGCGCGCATTGCGTCGCCGCGGCCATCCCGCTGCGCGGGCTGGCGGCCGCGCTGAGCGTCTCCGGCCCTGCCCAGCGCCTGCCGGTGGACCTGCTTCCCCGGATCGGCGCGGCGCTCGTGCAGGCCGTCGCGGCGATCGCCGCGCGCTTCGACGCCGCGCCGGGCCGATAGCGCAGGTCTCATACCCGGCGCATGAAGGTTCCACCTTCGTGCGCCGGGCACGGTTCTTCGTCTGGCGCGCAGCCGCCACACCAGCCCTGCGCGCGATACCTGAAGCGCGAAGAGCGAGCCTTCGTGCTTCAGGTATCAGTGCCCGAGCGTGGGCTCGGCGCGCAGGAGCGGCGCGACGCGCTCCTCGACGAGATCGACACCGAGACCGGGCCGGTCAGGAATGGCGAGCCGGCCGTTCCGCACTTCCGGCTCGACCGGCGCATCGACCAGCGCGGAATGCTCGGGCACGCGGAACGGGTGGAGCTCCTGGATGAGGAGGTTCGGGATGCAGGCATCGATCTGCAATGCCGCCGCCGTCGCGACCGGGCCGGCGCAGAGCCGCGGCTGCACGCGCATGTTGTACATCTCGGCGATCTTCTTGGCCTCCATGATGCCGCCGACCCCGCCGATATCGGGCTGCACGATCGCCGCAGCGCGCAGTCCGAACAGGCGGCGGAAGCCATAGCGCGTGTAGAGCCGCTCGCCCGCGGCGACCGACACTTCCAGGCGGTCGGCGATCAGGCGCATCGTGTCCACGTCGAACGAATCGACCGGCTCCTCCAGGAAGAACAGCGGACCTCCTCCAGCCGCTTGCCGAGCCGGATGATCGCGTCGGTGGTGAGCTCCGCGCTCATGTGCACGATGATGTCGATGTCGGGCACCACCGCGTGGCGCACCGCGCACACCCGCGCGACCGCCAGCTCCCAGAAGTCGCGGTCGCACTCGCGCCGCGACACATGCGCAAAGACGCCGTGCGAATGGTCCCGGATCGGGGTCGTCGGCGGGTAGAACCTGATCGCATCTTAGCCGGCCTGCAGCGGCTTCTCGACGGCGCGCGCCGTCTCGTCGGGGCTGACCGCGCGGAACGACCAGCCATTGTCGTAGCGGCGCACCTCCTTGCGGCAGCGCCCGCCCAGAAGCTCGTAGACGGGCACGCCGAGCGCGCGGCCCTCGATGTCCCAGAGTGCGGTTTCGACCGCGCTGATCGTGGCAAAGATGATCGGCCCGCCGCCCTTGGCCCAGCACGTGTGGTCGTGCATCTCGCTCCAGATCGGCTCGATCTCGCACGGATCGCGGCCGGGAACGATCGCGCGGAGCAGCTCCTCCAGCACGCCGGCCGCGCCCGGGGCGCTGACCCCGTAGGCGAGCGCCGCCTCGCCGAGGCCCGAGATTCCCTCGTTGGTCCAGAGGCGCAGGATCAGCCGGCGTCGTCCGTCGATGCCGGCGAGCTAGCGCTGCGCGCGGGTGATCCTCATGCGGGCCCTTCCCGGTTGCGCGTGCCGGCGATCGATCCGGTGCGGTCTAACGCGGCACCCACTTCATGACATGCGTGGCAACGAGCGCGAGCGTGCCGTCTTCCTTGCGCACCTCGACAGGGCTGATCGTGCGCGCGGCCGCCTGGTCCACCGTGCCGACTGTGTAGGTCGCGATCAGCGTCTCGCCCGGATACACGGGGGCGACGAAGCGCACGCGGTCATAGCCGAGCGAGAGGGCCACACCTTCCGCGCCGCCTTCGCGTGCGCGTCTCGCGATCATCGCCGCGACCGTGCTGCACAGCCCCAGAACCAGCGCGCCGTGGGCGATGCGCCGGCCGAGCGGGGTGGTGCGCGCATAGGCCTCGTCCATGTGGATCGGGTCGAAATCGCCTGTGATGCCCGCGAACAGCACGAGATCGGTCTCGGTCAGCGTCTTGCTGAACGACACGCTGTCGCCGGGTGCGACGCCGAGCCGCATCGCGCCTACTCCGCCGCGCGGGCGGGGGTGGCGAGCCGTGCCGGTGGGGGCCGCGCCGGGCGCTGCGCGAGGTCGGCGGCGAGCCCGATCCGTGCCGTGCCGAACACGCGGGGGTCCATGCGGCGGAGCTGCGGCGAGACGAGCGGGCGGAAGGCCATCGCCCCGAGCACGTCGCGCTCAAGCTCCGCCTCGGGCGCGATCTCGATCAGCTCCACCCCCTCCGCGATCAGGCGGAACACCGCACGCTCGGTGACGATCAGCACCTTCTGGCCGCGTTCGCGCGCATAGGCGCCGCTGAAGGTGATCTGCTCGACTTGGCGCACGGCCTTGGGCGCGCCGCCCTTCGCCGCGAGCGTGCCGCCGAAGATCACGCGCTTCGCGTGCTGGCTGATGTTGATGAAGCCGCCGGGGCCGACGATGCGGCCGCCGAAGCGCGACACGTTGACGTTGCCCGCCGCATCGAACTCGGCGAAGGACAGGAAGGCGAGATCGAGCCCGCCGCCGTCATAGAAGTCGAACTGGTAGGGCTGATCCAGCGTCGCGTCAGGATTCATCGCCGCGCCTGCCTCGTTGCCCGAGGCTGGCGCGCCGCCGACATGGCCCTGCTCGTTGGTGAGGCAGACGCGGTCGAGAACGCCCTCCTCGGCGGCGACATTGGCGATCCCGGTCATCACCCCACTGCCGAGGTTGCAGATCGCACCCGGAAACAACTCCAGCGCGGCGCGGCGGGCGATGATCTTGCGCGCATCGAGCGGCAGTGCGGGGATGTCATCGAGCGGCGTGCGCAGCTCTCCGGAGTAGGCGGGCGAATAGCCCGTCTCGTAGGTTTGGCGCTGCTCCGGCTCGACCACGACCAGATCGACCAGGATGCCCGGAATCTTGACCATCTTCGGGTGCAGCGTGCCGGCACGCGCCATGCGCTTCACCTGCACGATCACCACGCCGCCGCAGCGCCTGGTCGCCTGCGCTTCCGACAGCATCTCCAGCGTCACCGCCTCCTGCTCCATCGAGACATTGCCGGCCTCGTCGGCGGTGGTGCCGCGCAGGAACGCAACGTCCACGTGGTAGGGCTTGTAGAACAGATACTCCTCGCCGCCGAACGTGACGAGCTCGACCAGATCGTCCCGCGCGGACGGGCTCTGCCGCCCGCCGCCATGGCGGGGATCGACGAAGGTGTGCAGCCCGGTCTTGGTGAGCAGCCCCGGCCGGCCGGCCGCCATCTCGCGCATCAGCTGCGACAGCGCCCCCTGCGGCAGCGTCCAGGCCTCGATCTCGTCGCGCATCGCCATGTCGGAGATCTTCGGCGAGTTCACATAGGTGCCGGAGACCACCCGCTTCAGCAGGCCGCGATGCGCGAAATGATTGGCGCCGAGCGAGATGCCGTCGCCCAGGCCCACGGGGTGCAGCGCGGTGATGCCGCGCGGCTCTCCGGTGGCGAGGAACCGGCGCTCCAGCGCGGCCATCAGCGCCTCGGGCACCGCGTGCCCGCCGCCCGATCCGCCGATCAGCAGCGTGTCGCCCGAGCGAACGACCTCCACTGCCTCGTCCGCCGTCACCCGTCGCATCGCTCGCCCGCCGTCCGTTTTCTCGCGCGCAAGGCTAGCGACGCCCCGCCGACGGGGTCAATCTGGCCCTACGGAATGGCGCCCGGAGGACGAGGCATGGACGGCGAGGTGCGGCTGGAGGTGACGGACGGTGTGGCGGAGCTGGTGCTCGACCGGCCGGCGAAGCAC
>CALKJX010000230.1 GCA_937995555.1 uncultured Elioraea sp. | reverse complement strand
CGCGGCGCAGGCCCGTGCCAGGCTGGCGGCCGAGCGGCCGGGCCTGCTGGTCACCGACGTGGTGATGCCGGGCGACATGAACGGCTATGAGCTCGCGGCCTGGGCGCGGCGCGGTGGGCGGCTCCTGCCGACGCTGCTGATCAGCGGCTTCGCCGGCAGCCAGTTGCCGGAGGCGCTGGCGGGCGCGCAGGCGATCGCCTTCCTGCCCAAGCCGATCGCGCGCGCCGACCTCGCCGCGGCGATCGCCGGGCTGCTCAAGGCGGTGCCGCAGACGGCGGAGGGGGCGGAGGCGCCGGCCGCGTGAGCGGGGGCGTGCGGCCTGGCGTGCAGCCGGCGCATGCCGGCTCCCGATGCCGCCGGGGGATGACACGGCCTCGTCGCTTGCCCCGCCCCTCGCGGCGTCGTATGGGCGGCCGCCAAGGCTCGCCACAGAAGGCATCGCCATGGCCCCCGACACCGCCACACCCCGCCCACGCGCCACGATCGAGGAGGCCCTCGCCTTCGACGACGTGCTGCTCGTCCCCGCCTACTCCGCGGTCCTGCCCAGCCGCACCGATGTCACGACGCGGCTGACCCGCCGCATCACGCTGAACATCCCGCTCGTCTCCGCCGCGATGGACACGGTGACCGAGGCCGCCATGGCGATCGCCATGGCCCAGGCGGGCGGCCTCGGCGTCATCCACAAGAACCTCGAGCCCGAGGATCAGGCGGCGCAGATCCGCCAGGTGAAGAAGTTCGAGTCCGGCATGGTGGTGAATCCGGTCACCATCCACCCCGACCAGACGCTCGCCGAGGCCCGCGCGCTGATGGCGAGCCACCGCATCAGCGGCATCCCCGTGGTCGAGAACGGCACCGGCCGCCTCGTCGGCATCCTCACCAACCGCGACGTCCGCTTCGCCTCCGACCCGACGGTGAAGGTGTACGAACTGATGACGCGCGAGAACCTGATCACGGTGCGCGAGCATGTCGCCGCCGAGGAGGCGAAGCGCCTGCTGCACAAGCACCGCATCGAGAAGCTGCTGGTGGTGGACGACGCCTATCGCTGCGTCGGCCTGATCACCGTCAAGGACATGGACAAGGCGACCGCGCATCCGAACGCATGCAAGGACGAGCTCGGCCGGCTGCGCGTCGCCGCAGCCACCGGAGTCGGCGCGGATGGCCTGCGCCGCGCCGAGATGCTGGTCGATGCCGAGACGGACGTGATCGTGGTCGATACCGCGCACGGCCATTCCGCCGGCGTTCTGGAAGCGGTCGAGCGCATCAAGCGCCTCTCGAACGCGGTCGAGGTCGTCGCCGGCAATGTCGCCACGCCAGAGGCCGCGATCGCGCTGATCGAGGCGGGTGCGGATGCGGTGAAGATCGGCATCGGCCCGGGCTCGATCTGCACCACGCGCGTGGTCGCCGGTGTGGGCGTGCCGCAGTTCACCGCCGTGCTGGAGACAGCCGAGGCGGCGCATGCGCGTGGCGTGCCGGCGATCGCCGATGGCGGCATCCGCAGCTCGGGCGATCTCGCCAAGGCGATCGCCGCGGGCGCCGATGCGGTGATGATCGGCAGCTTGCTCGCCGGCACCGACGAAAGCCCGGGCGAGGTGTTCCTGTATCAGGGTCGCAGCTACAAGGCGTATCGCGGCATGGGCTCGATCGGGGCGATGAAGAAGGGCTCGGCCGACCGCTACTTCCAGCAGGACAGCGACACCGACAAGCTGGTGCCCGAGGGGATCGAAGGCCGCGTGGCCTACAAGGGCCCCGTGGCGGCGGTGATCCATCAGCTCGTCGGCGGCCTGCGCGCCGGGATGGGCTATACCGGCAGCGAGACGATCGCGGCGATGCGGCAGAACGCGCGCTTCCGCCGCATCACCGGCGCGGGCCTGCGCGAGAGCCACGTGCATGATGTCGCGATCACGCGCGAGGCGCCGAACTACCGGCTCGAACAGTGAACGAGGCCCCGCGGCTCGAGGCGGTCGTCTTCGACGCCTATGGTACGTTGTTCGACGTCCATGCGGCGGTGCGCAAGCACGCGCGGCGCATGGGCGAGAGCTGGGAGGCGGTCGGCGCGCTGTGGCGCCAGAAGCAGCTCGAATACGCCTGGATCGCGAGCCTGACCGGCCCCGAGCACTGGCGCGACTTCGAGGTGATGACGCGCAACGCCCTGTTCACCGCGCTGAACTGGTACGGCGGCGCGAGCCTCGATCTCGTCGATGACCTGATGGCGGCCTATCGCGCCCTGCCGGCGTTCGACGATGCCCGCCCCGCGCTTCAGGCGCTACGCGAGGGCGGCATCGGCACGGCGATCCTGTCGAACGGCTCGCGCGCGATGCTCGCCGAGGCGGTCGCGGCGGCGCAGCTCGACCGGCTGCTCGACCATGTGCTCTCGGTCGATGTCGTGCGCGTCTACAAGCCCGATCCGCGCGTCTATCGGCTCGCCGAGGACGCGTTCCGTCTGCATTCCAGCCGGATCGGCTACGTGTCGGCGAATGCCTGGGATGCCCAGGCGGCGGCCGCCTACGGGTTCCGCACCGTGTGGGTGAACCGGATCAACCAGCCGGTCGAGTTCGCGATGCACCAGATCGCGCGCATGGCCGCGGATCTGGAGGCCGTGCCGGCGCTGTTCATCGCCGCGGACTGATCGCCGGATCCGCCAGCGCCGTGCGCGCGGCGGCAGCACCGCCCAGCATCGCGCCCGTGAACCCGCCGCCCATGGTGAAGGCCGAAGCGTGCAGCAGTCCGGGCACCACCGTGGCTGGCCGGCGCGCCCAGCCGATCGCCCGGTGCGGGGCGAAGCCGTAGACCGCGCCCTCGGGCGTGCCGAGAAACCGTGCCAGCGTCGCCGCGGTCGCCATCTCGCGTTGCACGACCGCGCCGGCGATGCCGGGAAAGTGGCGGTCGAGTTCGATGATCAGCCGGTCGATCCAGCGTTCGCGCCGCGCCGCCGCCTGGTCTCGCGAGAGCCCTGCCCAGTTCGCCAGCCGGTCGAGGCCGGTGATCGACAGCAGGCTGCGCCCATCCCGGTTCAGCCCGGTGTCGAGCCGGCCGTAGTCCACGACGATGACGGGCGGCAGCCGCCCGGCCGGGTCGGCTGCCAGCAATCCGCCCGCCTCGCGCAGCGCCGCGAGCCGCGTCATCCAGTCGGGCAACAGCACCGTCGACCAGCAGCGCACGCCGAACGACGACGCCGGCGCGCTGAGGCCGAGCGCGACCGAGAACAGCGAGACCGACAGCGGCAGATGCGCGAAGGAGGCGCGGTAGGCGGCGCGCTCCGGCTCCGGCAGCATCGGCGCGAGCGCGTGCGGCGCGGCATTGCCCAGCACCACGCCGGCCCTGTCGAGACGCTCCTCCCCGCCGGCGGCTGCACGGTGTCGCACGCCGGCGACGCGCCCCCGCTCCACCACGATCCCGGTCGCCTCGCGGCCGGTCTCGATCACCCCGCCACCCGCCGCGATGATCGCGGCGAGCCGGTCCGGGAGCGCCCGCGAGCCGCCGCGGATGTAGTGCCCGCCGCCGATCGCGAAGGACGCCTGCGGGACGGCGAAGGCCAGGAACATCATCCGGTCCGGATCGTCGTCGTAATAGGGCAGGTTGGCGGCCAGGACCAGCTTCAGCGCCTCGTTGGCGCCGAACAGCCGGTCCAGCACCTCGCTGACGGTGGCGTGGCGGTCGCGGATGATCGGCCAGAGGCGGAAGGGCAGGGCGGGCAGGTTGAGCAGCCACCACAGGCCATCGTCCTGATGGTCGATCGCCATCCGCGCCGCCTCGCGCACCGCGACGATGCGGGCGTAATAGGCGCGGATGGCCCGCTCCTGCTCCGGGAACCGGGCGGCGAGGACGGCGATCGCCGGCTCGATCCCATGCGGCAGGATCACCGGATCGCCGAGCAGCGTCGTGCGCACCTCGTGCAGATCGCCGACATCGATCAGGCCGAGTTCGGGCCCGATGCCGAGCGCGCGCAGCAGCGGCGTCTTCGGATCCCCTGGATCCCAGCCATCGGTCTCGTGCAGCGACGCCTCGATCGCGAGGCCGCCGCGGTGATAGACCGTCGCCGCCCCGCCCACCTGCGGCGCTCGCTCGAGTACCAGCACGGCAACACCCGCCTTCGCGAGCAGGGCCGCGGCGGTGAGCCCGCCGAGGCCGGCGCCGATCACGATCGCCTCGAAGCGTCGGGCCGTGTCCCGTTCCGTGGCCACCATCGCTCGGTTCCTTGTGCTGGCGCGGGCGGTGGGGCACACGATGCCGGGCGCCCTGGGCGGGCGCCTTGAGGCACAGCAAGCCGGCAGGGGAAGGCGAGGCTCGTGACACCAGCCGCCCGCATCCAGGCGGGCATCGAGCTCTGGCAGGCGGTGGACGAGGCGCCGGCGGTGCCGGCGGATGCGATCGCGAATGCCTGGTTCCGCGCCCGCCGCTTCATCGGTGCTGCCGACCGGCGCGTGGTGTCGGACCGGCTCTGGGCGATGCTGCGGGCAGCCCCGCGGCTCGTCTGGCATCTCAAGCGCGCGCGCGCACCGGTCACCCCTCGCACGGTGATGCTGGCCCAGCTCGCGGTGGCGGAAAGAGCGTCGGCGGATGCGGTCGCCGGGCTGTTCAACGCCGCGCGCCACGGCCCCGCGCCGCTCGCCGATGCCGAGAGGCGCGCGCTCGCCGCCCTCGCCGGACGTGCGCTCGACGACCCAGCCATGCCCGAGGCCGTGCGGCTCGGCGTGCCGGACTGGCTGCTGCCGCGCCTCGCCGCGCGCTTCGGCGATCGTCTCGCTGCCGAGATGGCGGCGTTCGACGCGCCCGCGCCCACCGATCTGCGCGCCAATCTGCTGAAGGTGACGCGCGAGGAAGCGCAGGCCGCGCTTGCCGCCGAGGGGATCGCGACCGAACCCACGCCGTTCTCGCCCTGGGGCCTGCGCGCACAGGGTCGCCCGCCCGTCACCGCCTCGCGCGCGTTCCGCGACGGCCTGGTCGAGATCCAGGACGAGGGCAGCCAGCTCATCGCCGCGATGGTGGATGCGCGCCCGGGGATGCGGGTGTGCGATGTCTGCGCCGGGGCCGCCGGCAAGACGCTCGCACTCGCCGCGGCGATGGGCAATCGCGGCCAGATCGTCGCCGCCGATGTGTCGGCCGCCCGCCTCGAGGCGGCGGTGAAGCGGCTCCGCCGCGCAGGCGTGTCGAACGTGGAGCGCCGGCTGATCGAGCCCGGCGCGAAGTGGCTGAAGCGCGCCGCCGGCGGCTTCGACCGCGTGCTGGTGGACGCGCCCTGCACCGGCACCGGCACCTGGCGGCGCAGGCCGGATGCTCGGCTCCGGCTCGCCGAGGCGGATCTTGTTGATCTTGCTCGGAAACAGTCCGTGATCCTGGAGCGTGCAGCGAGGCTGGTGAAACCCGGCGGGATTCTGGTCTACGCTACCTGCTCGGTGCTGACCGAGGAGAACGAGGCACAGGTGAACGGCTTCCTCGCGTGCGTTCCGGGCTTTGCGCCGCTGCCGCTGGCGGAGATGCGGGCGCGCACCGGCGTGCCCCTGCCGGGCGATGGTCCGTACCTGTCGCTCACCCCGGCCGGCCACGGCACGGACGGGTTCTTCGCCGCGGCACTCAGGCGGGAGGCGGACGCGTGATCGCGATCCGCCGCGCCCGCGCCGCGGACTCCGAGGCGATCGGCGCGGTCCATGTCGCGACTTGGCGCAGCGCCTATGCCGGGATCCTGCCGGACTCCTACCTCGCCGGGCTGTCGTCCGGGCGCCAGGCGGCCGGATGGCGCCGGATCGTCACCGCCCCGCCGCCGGGACACGCCACCTTCGTGGCCGTCGCCACCGGACCGGACTCGCCGGACGGCGGGACGCCGACGGTGGTCGGCTTCGCCTCGGGTGGGCGTGCGCGCAACGGCACGCGCGAGGCGGGCGAGATCGAGACGCTCTACCTGCTCGAGGAGTTCCGCGAGCGCGGCGTCGGGCGGCGCTTGATGCGGGCGGTGGCCGCGCACCTGAACGCGATCGGCTGCCGGTCCGTGATGCTCTGGGTGCTGAAGGACAACCCGACGCGCTGGTTCTACCAGCATCTCGGCGGCCGGCCGGTGGCCGAGCAGCAGATCCGCTTCGCCGGCCAGCCGGTGATGCAGCTCGGCCTGCTCTGGGAGCCGATCGGGGTGCTGCTCGCCGCCACAGCACCGACCACGAACCAGTAGCGCCGCCGCGCCCCTTCCCAACCGCGCGGGTTTCTGTATCTGTCCGCCATGACGGACCGGATCCTGATCCTCGACTTCGGCAGCCAGGTCACCCAGCTGATCGCGCGGCGCGTGCGCGAGAGCGGCGTCTATTGCGAGATCTGGCCCTTCAACGCCGATCCCCAGCGCATCGCCGATTTCGCCCCGCGCGGCATCATCCTGTCGGGCGGCCCGGCGAGCGTGACCGAGGGGGCCTCGCCGCGCGCGCCCGAGCTCGTGTTCGCGCTCGGCGTGCCCGTCCTCGGCATCTGCTACGGCGAGCAGACCATGGTCGCGCAGTTGGGCGGCGAGGTGCAGATCTCCGACCACCGCGAGTTCGGCCGCGCCTTCCTCGATGTCATAGGCGACTGCGCGCTGTTCCACGGCGTGTGGCGCCCGGGCGCGCGCGAGCAGGTCTGGATGAGCCACGGCGACCGCGTCACGCGGCTGCCGGACGGGTTCCGCGTCGTCGGCGTCAGCGAGGGCGCGCCCTTTGCCGCGATCGCCGACGATCATCGCCGCTTCTACGGCGTGCAGTTCCACCCCGAGGTGGTGCACACGCCGCACGGCGCTGCCCTGCTGCGCAACTTCACCCATGCGGTGTGCGGCGCGCGCGGCGACTGGACCATGGCGAATTTCCGCGCCGCCGAGATCGCGAAGATCCGCCACCAGGTCGGCCAGGGGCGCGTGATCTGCGGGCTTTCGGGCGGCGTGGATTCCTCCGTCGCCGCGGTGCTCGTCCACGAGGCGATCGGCGACCAGCTCACCTGCATCTTCGTCGATCACGGCCTGCTGCGCGCGGGCGAGGCCGAGCAGGTGGTGACGACGTTCCGCGACCGCTTCAACATCCGCCTCGTGCACCGCGACGCCTCCGAGCTGTTCCTCGGCGCGCTCGCGGGCGTCACCGACCCGGAAGCGAAGCGCAAGACCATCGGGCGGCTGTTCGTCGAGGTGTTCGAGCAGGAGGCGGGCAAGCTCGGCGGCGCGGAGTTCCTCGCCCAGGGCACGCTGTATCCCGACGTGATCGAGAGCGTCTCCTTCACGGGCGGCCCCAGCGTGACGATCAAGAGCCACCACAATGTCGGTGGCCTGCCGGAACGGATGAACATGCGTCTGGTCGAACCGCTGCGCGAGCTGTTCAAGGACGAGGTGCGGGCGCTGGGGCGCGAGCTCGGCATCCCGGAGGCGATCGTCGGCCGGCATCCGTTCCCGGGCCCCGGCCTCGCGATCCGCATCCCCGGCGAGGTGACGCGCGAGAAGGTCGCCCTGCTCCAGAAGGTGGACGCGATCTTCCTCGAGGAGATCCGCGCCGCGGGCCTCTATGACGCGATCTGGCAGGCTTTCGCCGTGCTGCTGCCGGTGCGCACCGTGGGCGTGATGGGCGACGGGCGCACCTACGACCAGGCCTGCGCGCTCCGTGCGGTGACGAGCACGGACGGGATGACGGCGGATGTCTATCCGTTCGACATGGGCTTCCTGCTGCGCACCGCGAACCGGATCGTCAACGAGGTGCGCGGCATCAACCGGGTGACCTACGACATCACCTCGAAGCCACCCGGTACGATCGAGTGGGAGTGACGCATGACCGTGACGATCCACGGCATCCGCAACTGCGACACGATGAAGCGCGCCCGCGCCTGGCTGGAGGGACGCGGTGCCGCGTACCGGTTCCGCGACTACAAGGTCGAGCCGCCGAGGCGTGAGGAGCTCGCGGCCTGGGCCGGTGCGGTCGGCTGGGAGCGGCTGCTCAACCGCGCCGGCACCACGTTCCGGAAGCTGCCCGACAGCGCACGCACGGGGCTCGATGAGGCTCGCGCGCTCGCGCTGATGCAGGCCCACCCGTCGCTGATCCGCCGCCCCGTGCTGGAGGCGGGCGGCAAGGTGCTCGTGGGCTTCGACGAGACCGCCTGGGCCGCCGCGCTGTAGCGTCTGGCGCGTGCCGTGGTTGCGCCTGCGGCCGGAGACTGGCAGGCAGCGCGCGGGACATGCCATCGCGGAGCCGGCCATGCTGCTCTTGATCCTGGGACTCGCCGTGTTCGTCACGGCGCACACCTTCACCACCTTCCGTGCGGAAAGGGCGGCGGTGATCGCCCGGATCGGCGGGATTCCCTACAAGATCGCCTACTCGCTCGTCTCGCTCGCCGGGATCGTGCTGATCGTGCACGGCTTCGGCGCCTACCGGTCGGCGGGCTACATCCCGCTCTGGGACCCGCCGGTGGCGCTGCGACATGTCGTGCTGCTGCTGATGCTGCCGTCGTTCATCCTGCTCGCCGCGGCCTATGCGCCGGCCGGGTTGATCAAGGGGGCGGTCAAGCACCCGATGCTCGCGGGCGTGAAGATCTGGGCGCTGGCGCATCTGCTCGCGAACGGCGATCTCGGCTCGGTGCTGCTGTTCGGCACGGTCCTCGCCTGGGCCGTGTATGACCGGATCGCGGTCAAGCGGCGCGCAGACGCGATCGTGCCGCAGCGGTCGGGCTGGACGCAGGGCGACTGGATCGCCTGTGCGGTCGGTGCGGTTGCCTGGGCCGCCTTCATCGGCGGGCTGCACCGCCTGCTCTTCGGCGTCGGTGTGATCGGCTGATCACACGATCGCCGCCCCCCGCTCGGCGAGCAGCGCGCCAGGCAAACCCCGCGGCCGTTTCCGACGGATCGGAAACGGCTCTGACGGGCGATCAGAGCAGCCCTTCCTGCCGGAACGAGAGGAAGCGGCCGTTGCCGACGATCAGGTGGTCGTGCAGCGTGATCGACAGCACGGCCGCCGCCTGCCGGAGCTCGCGCGTCATCTCGATATCGGCGCGGCTCGGCGTCGGGTCGCCCGAGGGGTGGTTGTGCACCAGGATCAGCGCGGTCGCGTGCAGCTCCAGCGCGCGCTTCACCACCTCGCGCGGATAGACCGGCGTGTGGTTCACCGTGCCGCGCGCCTGCGCCTCGTCGGCGATCAGGCGGTTCTTCGCATCAAGGAACAGCACGCGGAACTGCTCGATCTTCTCGCGCGCCATCACCGCGTGCAGGTAATCGATCAGCCGGTCCCAGTTGTTAAGCACCGGCCGGTCCATGACTTCGGCCCGGCTCATGCGGATCGCGGCCGCCTGGACGAGCTTGAGCGCGGCGACGCTGTGGGGCCCGAGCCCGCGCGTATCGAGCAGGGTCTGCTGCGGGGCGGCGAGCACGCCGGCGAAGCTGCCGAAGCGGTTGATCAGCGCCTTCGCCAGCGGCTTGGTGTCGCCCTTCGGCATGGCAAAGTAGAGCAGCATCTCCAGCAGTTCGTAGTCGGCGAGCGCGTCGGGGCCGCGCGCGAGCAGCTTGTCGCGCATGCGCGCGCGGTGGCCGTGCGGGCCGGTGGAGGGGAACGGCGCCTCGGCCGGGGAGGGGGGCGACGCGCGTCTGACCGGCGCGAACGTGGAGATCGCAGCCGGCGCAGCGATCGGGTCCGCCGCGCCGGCATCGGCGAAGCCGCGCGCCCGGCCCGCTGTGCCGGGTCCGGACCACGGTCCCGCCCTGCTGTCGCGCCTGAAGAGCCGGTCCAAGAGCCGCATGCCGCGCCACCCATCCGCCACGGTTCGCGGTCGCGGGTCTAGCGCAAGAACACCACCGTAGGTAGTCCCTTTATGCGTCTCCACCACCCGGTCTAAAGCAGCCCCTGCTGCCGGAACGAGAGCCAACGTCCGTTGCCGACGATGACGTGGTCGTGCAGCACGATGCCGAGTGCGGCGGCGGCCTTCTGCACCTCGCGCGTCATGTCGATGTCGGCGCGCGACGGGCTCGGGTCGCCCGAGGGATGGTTGTGCACCAGGATCAGCGCGCTGGCCTGGAGGTCGAGCGCGCGCTTGACCACCTCGCGCGGATAGACCGGGGCGTGGTTCACCGTGCCCCGGGTCTGGGTTTCGTCGGCGACAAGCCGGTTCTTGGTGTCGAGGTAGAGCACCCTGAAATGCTCGACCTTCTCGCGCGCGAGTGCGGCATGCAGATAGCCCATCAGCTTGTCCCAGGCGTTCAGCAGCGGCCGGTCGGCGACCTCGGCGGCGGCGAGCTTCAGCGCCGCGACGTGCGCCACCTTCAGCGTCGCGATCACCGCCTCGCCCACCCCCGGCACGCCAGCCAGCTCCTCCTTGGGTGCTGCGAGCACGCCGGCGAAGCTGCCGAAGCGGCCGATCAGCGCCTTGGCGAGCGGTTTGGTGTCGAGGCGCGGGATCGCGAACAGTAGCAGTTCCAGCAGTTCGTAGTCGGCGACCGCGTCCGGGCCGCCGGCGAGGAAGCGCGCACGCAGGCGCTCGCGATGGCCGATATGGCCGGGCGCCGCTTCGGGCTCGGGTGTGAGCGCGAACAGCCCGCCCGCATCCGCCATGCCCCGCCGCTTCGGCATCCCGTGCCCCGGCGCGCGGTCAGCCGTAGGGCGGCTTGTGCAGCCCGGCGGGCGAGAGGGTGAAGATCTCGCAGCCCGTCGCCGTCACGCCGACCGTGTGCTCGAACTGCGCCGAGAGCGACCGGTCGCGCGTCACCGCGGTCCAGCCGTCGTCCAGGATCTTCACCTCGGGCCGGCCGGCATTCACCATCGGCTCGACCGTGAACAGCATCCCCTCGCGCAGGATCATCCCCTCGCCCGGGCGGCCGAAATGCAGCACGTTCGGCGGCTCGTGGAACGCCCGGCCGAGCCCGTGGCCGCAGAACTCGCGCACCACGCTGAAGCGCTGGCGCTCGACGAAGGACTGGATCGCGTGGCCGAGATCGCCGAGCGTCGCGCCGGGACGGATCACGGCGATCCCGCGCATCATCGCCTCGTAGGTGACGTCCATCAGCCGCTGCGCCTTCACCGGCGGCTTGCCGGCGGCGTACATGCGGCTCGAATCGCCGTGCCAGCCGTCCAGCACCACGGTGACGTCGATGTTGAGGATGTCGCCCTCCTCCAGCCGCCGCGGCGAGGGGATGCCGTGGCAGACGACGTGGTTCACCGAGGTGCAGATCGACTTGGGGAAGCCGCGATAGCCGAGCGGGGCCGGCACCGCGCCATGGTCGAGGATGAAGTCGTGGCAGAGCCGGTCGAGCGCCTCGGTGGTCACGCCGGGCTGCACGTGGGGCGTGATCATGTCGAGCGTGGCGGCGGCGAGCTGGCCGGCGCGGCGCATGAACTCGAAGTCCTCGGGGCTGTAGAGGATGATCCGGCGGGCATCGCCCGGCTCGATCCCCTGCGCGCGTTCCAGCTGGTTCATGGTGGCCCGCCTGTCCATGCCTGCCCCTAGCGCGCAGGCTTCGGGGGCGCAAGTCGCGAGGGGGCCAGTTCGCCCGCCCCAAGCTCGTCGGCCTCCAGCGCCGCCGCCAGCCGCACGGCCGCGCTGCCGGGCGCGAGCGGCTTCGGCTGGCCCGCCGCCGGCGCCCATCCCGTCAGCGTGATCAGCTCGAGCGGCATCGCGACCCGCCCCTCGGCGTCGCGCGGCAGGCGGCGGGCGACCTCGGCGATCAGCGTGCGCGTCGCCGGGCGGCGGCTGCGCGCGGCCAGCGCATTCGTCTCGCCGAGCGCGCGGAGTTCGGCGAACAGCGCGAAGGGCTCGGGGTAGCTCACGGTCAGCGTCTCGGCGTCCGCCACCGGCAGGGCGAAACCCGCGCGCTGGAGCAGACCCGCCGCGTCGCCCAGATCGGGCAGCGGGATCACGCGCGGACTCGCCCCGCCTGCGATCTCCGCCTCGGCGGCGAGGAAGGCGGCGCGCAGCGGGGCGAGCGTCCCGGGCCCCGGCAGGATGGCGAGGAACAGCCCGTCGGGGCGAAGCGCCAGGCGGGCCTGGATCAGCGCGCCCGGCAGGTCGTTCGCCCAGTGCAGCGAGAGCGTCGAGACGACCAGGTCGAAGCTCGCCGGCGCGAAGGGCAGCCACTCCTCGTCGGCCGCGACCGCGAGCCCGCCGGCGCGCGCGGCCATCCGGGGCGCGAGGTCGGCCGAGACGACGCAGGGAATGCCGCGCGCCCGCAAGGACCGGGCGAGCAGACCGTGACGGCCGCCGAGATCGAGCGCGCGGGTGAAGCGGCGGGTGGTGTCGTCCAGCCGATCGAGCAGGCGCTCGATGACGGCGGCGAGCAGGGGCTCGGCCCGATCGACCAGCAGGGCGGCGCGGTCGCGGCGCAGGCGATGCGAGCGCCGGTCGAAAGGAACCGGAAACTCCGTCATGCCTAGCATGTGAGCACGCGCACAGGCGCTGTCATCCCTTCGTGCGACCGTAACGGCGGTCCAACGGAGGCATGGCCGACCTGGGGGCGCAGCCAGAGGCGGTGTGAGATGATGAACCTGCATCCCGGCCCATCCGCGGAGCGGCTCAGGCGCCGCAAGGGCTCTCGCGCACCGGAGCGGGCGGCCGAGGCCGCGGCGCGGGCCTGGTCGGAGGCCGATCTCCGGCAGGCCGCGTATCTGGCCGCCGTGCTTGCCGTGGCGCTCCTCGCCACGACTCTGCCCCTCGCCGTGCTGCTGCGATAGCGCTGCGGCGCGCGGGACCTTGCGCGCGCCTGCGTCTTCGGCCACCTCTGTCCTCGCGCCACCCCGGCAGGAGGACCCGCCATGAACGAGATGGATGTAACGGCCGCCCGCGCCGCCGCGGTCGCCGCCACGGTCGATCGCATCCGCGCCATCGAGGCGCGCGAGGGCGTCACCCGCGCCGCCCTCGACGCGATCATGGCCGAGCTGCACAAGCTCGCGGCACAGGAGCACCTGTTCCCCTCCGCCGAGTTCCAGCCGCCGCCTGCGGGCGAGAGGGGCTCGCGCCGCTACCTGCTGCAGGAGGACCCGGGCGGGCGCTTCGCGCTCTACCTGAACGCGCTGAACCCGGGCAACGAAACCAAGCCGCATGACCACACCACCTGGGCCGTGGTGGTGGCGGTGGACGGCGAGGAGCTGAACAAGGTCTATGCGAAGCGCGACGGCGGGCTTGATCTCGTGCGCGAGGTGGTGGTGAAGCCCGGCACCGGCATCGCCCTGATGCCCGAGGACATCCACTCGATCCACACCCAGGGCGATCGCCCGACGCGGCACCTGCACATGTATGGGCTCGCGCTCGAGAAGCTCGACAACCGCATGGCCTATGATCCGGCGACCGGCGCGGCGGTGCCGTACAATCGCAATTTCATGGCGCCGACCGCGAACCGCTGATCGCCGCACCGATGGTGAAGGAGGTCGCGCCGGACGCGCTGAAGGCGATGATCCGCGACGGCGCGGAGCTCGCGATCGTCGATGCGCGCGAGGAGGGCGAGTTCGGCACCGGCCACCTGTTCTGGGCCGCGCCGCTGCCGCGCTCGCGCCTGCCCCTGTTCGCGCGCGCGCTGCTGCCCACCACGGGCGCGCGGATCGTCGTCACCGATGACGGGCGCGGGCTGGCGCGACAGGCCGCTGCCGAGCTCGAAACGATGGGAT
>CALKJX010000229.1 GCA_937995555.1 uncultured Elioraea sp. | reverse complement strand
GCCGGCCGCGCGCAGGCCGATGCGCGGCAGCGGCTCGGCGCCGAGCGGGGCGAGCGTGATGCCGAGATCGAGCGTGCCGCCGCGCAGATCGATCTCGCCCAGGATCTGCGCCGTGCCGGCCGAGGAGGCGAGCTGGGACTGGCCGAGCGACACCACGCCGTCATTGACCGTGAAGCGCGCCTCCAGGCGGTCGAAGTCGGTCGCACCTTCCGTCAGGGCAGTTCGCAGCGCGGCGAGACCGTCGGCCACCGGCACCGGCGCCTGCAACGCATGGGCCACCTGTCCGAGATCGAACCCCACGAAGACTCCCTCGCTCGCCGTCACCCGCCCCTCGCCCGACAGCGAGGCGAGCATCGTCAGCGGACTACGCCCGATCCCCTGAAGCCGCGCCTCCGCACTCACCCGTCCGCCGCCGAGGTCATAGGCCAGCCCGAACAGCGGGCCGGCGAGCACGGCTTCGGTGATCGTCGTCTCGGCGACCAACACGCCGTCGGCGGAATCGAGCCGCAGCGTGCCCTGGATCGTGCCGCCGCCGAGCGCGCCGGAGAACCGGCTGATCGAAACGACACCATCGGCAAGCTCGACCGCCGCATCGACGCGCGACAGCGCCGGCGCGCCGCCGAGCTGGAGCGCGCCGGCGCGCAGCACCACCGCCGCGGTCCAGCCGGGCAGGATCGCCTGCGGCAGCAGCGACGGATCGCGCAGGTCGATGCCGGGCAAAGGCAGCGTCTCGGCCTCGATCGTCAGCACCGCGCGGCGCGCATCGCCGTCGATCGCGACCTCGCCGGAGAACTGGGCGCGCAGCGCACCGATGCCGAGTTCATTCGCCCGCACGGCAACGCGCCGGCCGCGCCCGGTGCGCCGCGTGCTCGCCTCGGCGACCAGCGTCAAGGATCCCTCGCCGAGCCAGCCGGCCGGGTCGGCGAGGCCGAGCGCCTGCAACAGCCGCGGCGCACCCGGATGGCGCAACGCGACACGTCCGTCCACCCGGCCGAGATCGGCATCCGCCGTGCCCGTGGCCTCGAGCCGCGCGTCCATCGCCTCGACCACCGCGGTGATGGCCAGCGCCTCGCCCTCGGCCCTGGCATTGGCGCGCAGGGTGTAGCCGCCGAGCCACATCGGCCGTGCCGCCGTCACCACGTGCCAGGGCACGATCGGTACGAGACCGGACACATCCGTCCCCGCGAAGGAGAGGTCGAGCGCGGTCAGCCGCGGCTGCGCGCCGAGGCTGCCCATGCCCGAGGCGGCAAGCCTGCCGCCCGCGATATCGGCGATCGCAAGCCGCCGGATCGTGACCCGCCCGGCTTCCAGCGCACCGTCCAGCGCCACCTCGCGCGCGGTCAGATCGCCCATCGGGACACGGCCGATTTCGAGTCGAAGCCCAAGATCCAATTTGGCCAGCGCCTGACTGTCCGGGGCGGGCAGATGGCCGGCCAGCCAGAGCTCCGGGTCCAGCCGATCGATCCGGAGGTCGGCCGTGAGCGCCGGCCGCGCCGCATCGGTCCTGAGCGCCAACGTGCCGGCGAGGCTCACACCGTCAAGCATCGTGCCGTCGGCCACCTCCACCTGGAGATGATCCGGCTCGGCAACCACGCTGCCCGAGACGCTGAGCGCGCGCAGCACATCGGGCCCCGCCCAGCCCGGCATCGCATCGAGCCAGGCGAGCAGCTCGCGCAGGTCGGGGGCATCGAGATCCACGAGGCCGTCGAAGCGCGGGCCCTTCTCGTTGCTCGACACGCTGCCGCCGACCTTGAGTTCGGCGCCGCCCGGCAACAGCGCCGTCGCCTCGTTCACCGCGATCTGCCCGTCCGCGACCACGGCGGCCACGCGCAGCGTGCGCAGTGTGCCGCCGAACAGGCTCGCCGCCTCGACCGACAGATCGAGGCCGATCGGCAGCGGCGGTGCGGCGATGAGGCCGCGCGCCGGCCGCACCCAGGGGTTGAGATCGAGCCGCACGGCAGCGAGCGCCACGTCCAGGCGCGGCGCCGTATCGAGACGGAGCGAGGCCGCTCCGGTCAGGCGCGACTCGCCGATGCGCAGGTCGAGCTGATCGGCGGTCGCCGCCCCGCCCTCGGCGGAGACGCGCGCCTCTGCCTGGAACGGCAGCGCCGGTGCCGGCATCAGCGCGGAAAGATCGGTGCCCTCGGCGCGGATCGTTCCGGAGAACGCGAATCCGCCGTGCCAGGCGATGCCTGTGGCGGCCAGACGCGCGCCGCGCGTCGCGAGTGTCGCCTCCAGCGTCGCCGCGCCGTCGAAGCCCGGCTGACCCAGGCCGACCGAGAAATCGACTGGGAGGGAGGCGAAATCGAACCGGCCCTCCGCGACATAGGGGCCGCCGGCGGCAATCGATGTCAGCCGCGCGTTCACACCGGCGAGGCGCATGGCTCCGACCGTCACCTCCCCGTTCTCGAGCCGGACCTCGGCGCGGGCGAAGAGCGGCGTCGGCCGTCCCGCCACCTCCCAGAGCGGCGCGAGCGCAAGCCCGAGCCGGATCTCCTGCGCCGAGCCGCTGAACCCGTCGCCCGCGTCGCCGATCGCCACGCCGCGCGCCGTCAGCCGCGGCTGCGGCAGCATCTCGAGCGCGAAGGCGCCGTCGATGCGGAGCTCGCGCCCGAGCCGCGCCTCACCGAGGCGCTGAAGCTCGGCGCGGTACTCGGTCCAGTCGAGGTGGCGCGGCACCAGCCACGCTGCCAGCACCGCCGCCGCGGCCAGGAATGCGAGCAGCCAGAGGGTGGAGCGAAGGATCAGGCGCACATGCGGGGATTGCCAGACGCGCGGCTTATCCACAAGCACGTTGCGTCAGGGTGGCGCGCCATACCCGCCGCCACCCGGCGTCTCGATCACGAACACGTCGCCGGGCGCCAGTTCCGCGCTGTCGGTGCCGGTGAGCGGCGTGATCCCGCCGCCGGCCCGCTCGACCCACTGCCGGCCGGCCGCACCATCCGCGCCGCCGGCAAGCCCGAAGGGCGGAACGTTCCGCCGGCTGGCGAGGATCACGCCCGTCATCGGCGCGAGGAAGCGCACCCGCCGCACGGCGCCGTCGCCGCCGCGCCACCTGCCGGTCCCGCCGGAGCCGCGACGGATCGCGAACCGCTCCAGCAGGACAGGGTAGCGGAGTTCGAACACCTCCGGGTCGGTCATGCGCGTATTGGTCATGTGCGTCTGCACCGCCGAGGTACCGTGGAAGCCGGGACCGGCGCCGGTGCCGCCGCAGATCGTCTCGTAGTACTGGAACCGCCCGTCGCCGAACGTGAAGTTGTTCATGGTCGCCTGGGAACAGGCGATCGCACCAAGCGCGCCGAACAGCGCGTTGGTCACGGCCTGGCTGACCTCGACATTGCCCGCGACTACGGCCGCGGGCGGCCGGGGCGAAAGGAACGACCCCTCGGGCATCACGATCGTGATCGGTTTGAGGCAGCCGTCGTTCAGCGGGATGTCCTCGCCGACCAGGCAGCGGAAGCAATAGAGAACGGCCGCACGGGTGACCGCGGGCGGGGCGTTGAAGTTGTCGTTCCGTTGCGATGCCGTGCCGGTGAAGTCGATCGTCGCGGTGCGCGCGGCGTGGTCGACCCGGACTGCCACGCGCAGCAGATCGCCGTTGTCCATGCGGTAGTCGAAGCTGCCGTCCTTCAGCCGGCCGATCACGCGCCGGACCGACTCCTCGGCATTGTCCATGACGTGGCGCATGTAGCGCTGCACGGTGGCGAGGCCGAACTGGCGCACGATGCGACGCAGCTCCTGCACGCCCTTCTCGTTCGCCGCCACCTGGGCGCGGATGTCGGCGACGTTCACGTCCGGGCTGCGCGCGGGATAGCGCGCACCGGTCAGCAGCGCGCGGAACTCA
>CALKJX010000228.1 GCA_937995555.1 uncultured Elioraea sp. | reverse complement strand
GCCTGAGCGCGGTAGAACGCGGTCGAGCGTTCGGCCGCGATCTGCTCCAGGTTCCAGCGGATGTCCTCCGCGGTCACGCGGTCGCCGTTCTGGAACACCGCGTTCTCGCGCAGGCGGAACACCCAGGTGGTCGGGTTCTCGTTCTGCCAGCTCTCGGCGAGTTCGCCGCGCAGCGTGCCATCGGGCGCGAAGGAGACGAGCCCGCGATAGATCAGCAGCTTCACGGTCGCCGCCGCGGTGCCGGTGTTCACCCAGGGCTGGATGCTCGGCGGAAAGGAGGACAGGCCGAACCGCAGCACGCCGGGCTGGCGCTGCGCGCGTGCCGGCACCGCGCCGAGGAACGGCAGGGCTGCGCCGGCGGCAAGGAATGAACGTCGTGTCGGTGTCATCGTCGTCTCCCTGTGTTCCGTCTGGACCTTGATCGGCCAGGCGGCCGTCAGCGTCGGTAGATCGTCGCGGCCTCCGCCGCGCTGATCCGCCCCTCGCGGACATCGCGGGCGACCGCCTCGGCGCTCCGCCCGGCGGGCGGTCCGTAGCCGCCCGCCCCGGGCGTGATGATCTCCACCCATTGGCCGGCGCGCAACGTCCCGTTGCCGAGGTGGAAGGGCTCGACGCCGGGGCCGAACACGAAACGGCCCTTGCCGCCCGGCAGCCCGCCCTGGAGCCCCCAGGGGGCCGAGCGGAGCCGCGCGCCGTCGAGCCTCAGCCGGCAGTCGGCCTCGGCGCGATAGACGCGGCGCAGCCCCATGCCGCCGCGATGCGTTCCCGGCCCGCCCGAGCCGTCGACCAGCTCGTAGCGCACCAGCGTCAGCGGATACTCGGTCTCCAGCGCCTCGACCGGCAGGTTCGAGGTGTTGGTGGTGTGCACGTGCACGCCGTCGAGCCCGTCCTTGCCCGCGCGCGCGCCGAAGCCGCCGCCGATCGTCTCGAGATAGACCCAGGGCTCGCCCGTGCCGGGCTGGCGGCCGACGAAGCTCGCGACGAAGCAGGCGCCGTTGTGGGCCGCCGTGACGCGCTCGGGCACGGCCTGGGCGAGCGCGCCGTGGATCAGGTCGACCACGCGCTGGCAGGTCGAGAGACGCGCGTTCACGGCCGCCGGATGCACGCAGTTCACCACGCTGCCCTCGCGCCCGGTGACGGTCAGCGGACGGGCGAGCCCGGCATTGGGCAGGATGGTGGGATCGACCACCGTCTTGACCGCGTAATAGACAGTCGCGAGCAGGGCGGTGTAGGTCATGTTGATGCCGGCACGCACCTGGTCGGGCCCGTCGAAGTGCAGGCGCATCGTGTCGCCCTTCACCTCGAGCTCGATCGACAGCGGCAGCTCGCCGTCGATCTCGGGGCTGTCATGCACGTCCTCGAAGCGCCACACGCCGTCGGGGATCGCGGCGATGCCGGCGCGCATCTTGCGCTCGGCGTAGTCGAGCAGGGCGGCGCCTGCGGCCAGCACCGTCTCGGTGCCGTACTTTGCGCAGAGCGCCTGCATGCGCGCGACGCCGAGCCGGTTCGCCGCCATCTGCGCGCGCAGGTCGGAGAGGCGCTCGCGCGGCACCTGGCAGTTCAGCAGGATCAGTTCCTGGATGTCCTCCTGCAGCCGGCCTTCGCGGTAGAGACGGATCGGCGGGATGCGCAGCCCCTCCTGGTAGATGTGCGCATGGCCGCGATCGGCGAAGTCGGCGTGGTGCGCGAGATTGACCGCCCAGCCGACGATGCGGCCGTCGACGAAGATCGGCTCGGCGAGCACGATGTCGGGCAGGTGCGTCCCGCCCCCCTCGTAGGCGTCGTTGCCAACGAACACGTCGCCCGGGCGCATCTCTTCGACCGGATGGCGCTTCAGGATGCGCTCGATCACGCCGATGAAGCTGCCGAGATGGATCGGGATGTGCTCGGCCTGGCAGAGCGTGCGGCCCTCGATGTCGAACAGCGCGGTGGAGCAGTCCCGCCGCTCCTTGATGTTGGTCGAGTAGGAGGCGCGCACCAGCGCCTCGCCCATCTCCTCGACGATCGAGGAGAGGGCGGAGCCGATCACCTCGACCGTGATCGGATCGACCTGCGGCCGGGCGATGTCGAGGGTGACGTTCACGCAGCCGCCTCCAGGATCAGGTTGTAGTAGCCGTCCACGCGCGCGCTCATGCCGGGCAGTACCAGCGTGGTCGAGTCCATCTGCTCGACGATGGCGGGACCGGCGATGCGGTTGCCGGGGGTGAGCCGGTCGCGCGCGTAGACCGGCACGGCGACGAAACCGCCCGCCTCGGGCAGCCAGACATCGCGGCCGCCCTCGCGCGCCGCCTCAGGGTCCGCGCCGCCGAGCGGCTTCGCGGTGAAGGCGGCCTTGCGCACCTGTCCCGTCGCCTCGATGCGGAAGGTGACGAGCTGCACCGGCTCGCCCTCGGCGACGAAGCCGTACATGCGGCGATGCTCGGCCGCGAAGCCCTCGGCGAGCAGCGCGAGCGTGCCGGCATCGAACGGCCCCTCCGGCAGCCCGACCGGCAACTCGTAGTTCTGTCCGGCGTAGCGCATGTCGATGGTGCGCGCGATGTGGCGCGCAGCCTCGGGGATTCCTTCCAGCGCGAACCAGTCTTCGGCCTGCTGCGCCAGGGTCTCGAACGCGGTCGTCATCGGCGCGAGCGCCTCCTTGCCGAGCGGGGTCAGTCGGGTCGCCGCGAAATCCGCACGCAGATCGGTCAGCAGCAGACCCATCGCGCACAGGATCCCCGGGTTGCGCGGCACCAGCACGCGCCGGATCTCGAGCTCGCGCGCGAGCCGCGCGGCGTGCAGCGGACCAGCGCCGCCGAACGCCATCAGCGTGTAGTCGCGCGGATCGTGGCCGCGCTGCACGCTGATCACGCGGATCGCCTTCGCCATGTTGGCGGTGACGACCGAGAGGATGCCCTGCGCCGTCTCCATCGTCTCCAGGCCGAGCCGCCTCGCCAGCCGCTCGATCGCGGCGATCGCCCGCTCGCGCCGGATCGGCATCCGTCCGCCCAGCAGATGCGTCGGATGCAGCGTGCCGAGCACGACGTTCGCGTCCGTCACCGCGGGTTCGTCGTTGCCGCGGTCGTAGCAGACCGGCCCGGGATCGGCGCCCGCGCTGCGCGGCCCGACCTTGAGCAGGCCGCCGCTGTCCACGTACGCGATCGAGCCGCCACCGGCGCCGACCGTGTGGATGTCGAGCATCGGCGCCTTGATCGGGTAGCCGTGCACGATGTTCTCGCTCGCGAGCCTGGGCTCGCCGCTCTGCAACAGGGCGACATCGGTGCTTGTGCCGCCCATGTCGAAGGTGATGAGGTCGGGGAACCCGGCGAGCCGCCCGACCGCCTGGGCGCCGACCACGCCGGTCGAGGGCCCCGAGAGCACCATGCGCACGGGCAGGTTCGCTGCCGCCTCCAGCCCCATCACGCCGCCGTTCGACTGGGTCAGATGCGGCGTCGCCGTCATGCCGAGCGCGGCGAGCCGCTCGGCGAGCCGGCGGATGTAGCGCTGCATCACCGGGCCGAGATAGGCGTTCACCACCGCCGTCGAGAGGCGCTCGAACTCGCGGAACTCGGGCGCGATCTCGTGGCTGATCGAGAGGAACGCCTCGGGCAGCTCCTCGGCGAGGATGCGCCGCGCGGCCGCCTCGTGCTCGGGGCGGACGAAGGAGTAGAGGAAGCACACCGCGACCGCGGCGACCCCGGCCTGCTTCAGCGCGCGTGCGGCCTCGCGCAGCGCGGTCTCGTCCAGCCGCGTCTCGACCGTGCCGTCATGGCGCACGCGCTCCGGCACTTCGAGCCGGAGGTCGCGCGCGACCAGCACCGGCGGCTTGTCCACCTGAAGGTCGTAGAGATCGGGGCGCTTCTGCCGGCCGATCTCCAACAGGTCGCGGAAGCCCTCGGTCGTGACCAGCCCGGTCGGCACGCCGCGATGCTGGATCAGCGCGTTGGTCGCGACCGTCGTGCCATGGCCGAAATAGGCGATGTCGGCCGGGCCGCGGCCGATGCGCGCCATTCCTTCGTCCACACCCTGGGCGATCGCGCGCGACGGGTCATCGGGGGTCGAGGCAACCTTCCAGACATCGATCCGGCCGCTCTCCTCGTCGAACAGGCAGACATCCGTGAACGTGCCTCCGGAATCGACGCCGACACGCCACGTCATCCGCATGCTCTCCCTGGCCGACACTGCGAGCGTTCGGGCATCCTACCGGGGATCGACGGCGCGGCAAGGCATCGCGGTGCGCTCGCGTTGTCCGCCGCGGCCAGAGATCAGCCTGCCTGGTTGGATCCTGAAAGAGCTCCCATGCCCCGAGAGACTGTCCTGCAAGCGCCCGTGGCTCTGCTGCCGGAGGGCTGGACGCGCGACGTCGCGATCGCAATTTCGCCAGACGGAACGATCGCCTCGGTCCTCACGGGTGTGCCCTGCGCCGACGCCATCGCGCTCGCCGGCCCGGTCCTGCCCGGCATGACGAACCTGCACAGCCATGCCTTCCAGTATGCGATGGCCGGACTGGCGGAGACGCGCAGCCCGTCGGGCGAGGATCATTTCTGGTCCTGGCGCGAAACCATGTACCGCTTCCTCGCCCGCCTGACGCCCGAGGACGTGCAGGCGATCGCGGCGCAGCTCTACGTCGCGCTGCTGAAAGGCGGCTTCACG
>CALKJX010000227.1 GCA_937995555.1 uncultured Elioraea sp. | reverse complement strand
GCACCCCGCGCGCGGCGTGGCAGAGGAGCGCGGGCGGCGTGACGGTGCGCATCGAGCCCGGCACCGGCGAAGTTCCGCTGCCGGCCGGGCCGATGCTGCGCCTTGTGCTGCTGCATGTCTGCGATGCCGCGTTCCGGGCCGGGAGCCCGGTGTTGGCCCTTGGGCCGGATGCGCCCGCGCTTGCGGGGAGCCTCGGCGTGGCCGATGCGCGCGCGCTCGCCGAGCAGGTCGAGCGCATCCTCGCCGCGCGGATCATCGTCGCGAGGGAGGGCGGGCCGGACCTCGCCGTGTTCGACGCGCGCGGCCGGCCGCGCGCCGCGGGCGCCTGGCGCGCGAGCGTGCGCCTCGCCAGCGGCTTTGCCGCGAGCCTCGCCGCACAGGCGGTGCCGCTCGATCGCGCGATCGTCACCAGGCTCGCCGAGACGCCGCTCGCCTTCGATGCCTATGCGTGGATCCGCGCCACTCTGCATCGCACGCCGGCCGAGGCGACGGTGACGGTGGGCTGGGACGAGCTCTTCGCCCGCTTCGCCGCCCCTGCGCAGGACGCCGCCGCGTTCCGCGCCGGCTTCGAGGCCGCGCTGCGTGCGGTGTTCGAGGCCGATCTGTCGATCGCGCTGGCGGTCGATGACGAGGGCGTGGGCGTGCGCCACGCGGCGGAGAACGCGGACACGACCGGGACAGCAGCCGAACCCGCCGCCCCGACGCCCGAACCTGCGGTGGCGCACACGCCCGAGCCCACCCCCGCGCCGCCCCCTGCACCGCCCGGAGCGGCGGCCGTGCGCGCGGACGCGGATGAGATCTCGGACGACACGATCAGCCTGCGCTCGCACCTGACCGGCCTGCCGCAGGTGATCTGGCTTCGCCGCGGCTATGGCGAGGACAGCGCGCTGGTCGGCGTCACCCCCGGCACCCGCTTCGACCCGGACCGGCTGACCGTCCTGGCGGTCGAGCCGATCGTGCTCGAGGTGAGCGGCGGGCTCGGCCGCAACGAGCTCGGCCGCGTCTCGGCCTGGATCATGGCCAATCGCGACCTGATCGACGATTTCTGGGCCGGCGAGATCACCTCGCACGCCGAGATCAACCGGCGCATCCGCAAGGTGCCCGCGCCCGGCTGGCGCTGACGAGGCGCGTCAGCCGAGCTCGAACAGCGTCACGTAGACGAGCCGCTCCTCGATCACCCGCCGCCGCCGCACCGCGCCCGCGCGCACCTCCGGCACCGTGCGATCGGTGTAGAAGCGCTCGAACTCCCGCAGCATCAGCCGCGCCGTCTTGCCGCCGGTGGCGGGCAGGGTCGCCTCCGTGCTCCACACCGCCGGATCGAGCGTGCCGATGATGTCGGGCCGGCCGAGGATCGGGCCGACATCCACCACCGCGTCGAGGTCGAGTACGGCGCCGAGCCGGTTCTGCACCGTCGGCTTCGCCGCGCGCCCGCGTGCGGCGGGCGCGCCGAAGATCCCGCCGAGCGGCGGCTGCACCGGCGCCGCACCGGGGGGGACCAGGATCGCCGAGGCGAGCACCGCCGCATCCGACCAGGCGAGATCGCTGTCGATCGCCGGATCGCGTGTCTGCAGCACGAGCTCGACCTTGTTGCGGCCGGTCTCGTGCGGGCCGGTGACGAAGGAGATGTCGGCGTACTCGGAATCGCCCGGGAACTGCATCGGCCCGAAATGCGGCACGTTGCCGTGCAGCCGCACCGCCACCTTGGCGCCGGTGCGGCTGAACACCGCGCGCCGCCGCGGCAGCACCTGCGCGAACTCGCCGAGCTGGACCTTCGAGATCTTCGCCCCCGCGAGCGCGAAGGGCTGGTAGCGCGCGAGGGCCAGCCGCACGAACGGCATGTAGCTCGCCCCCGGATCGAGCTCGATGTCGCAATACCAGAGCCCGCGCACGGCGTCCCAGTGCACGCGGTGGCCGACCACCTGCACCAGCCGTTCCGGCCGTTCCCGCAGCGGCACGGTCTCGCTGATCACGCGCGCGGGGAAGTCGGCGGCGCGGATGCGCGGCTTCGGCGTGGCGGTGTCCCAGAGCGGGTCCATGCCCCATTGCGTCACGAAGGGCAGCAGCGCCGAGGTGACCGCGGTGAAGGGCTCGTTCTCGCCGAGCGTGACGACGCCGAGCAGCTCGCCGTTCCCTGAGCTGAACCACGGCCGGTCGAGCCAGACGCGCAGGCCGTTGCCGAAGCGGGTGATGTCGAGCGCGTTCGCCGAGGCCACGCTCGTCTGCCAGCGGAAGGTCGGCACGGTGTAGAGCACGGCCGGATCCTCGGGCGGCGCGGTCGCCGGCACGATCGTGTGGAAGCGGTCGGCCGCAGCATCCAGCAGCACCGGCGCGCCGGGGTCGTCATCGGCGCCGACCTTCACGCCCATGCCCTCGGCCACAGGGCCGAGGCGCGTGACGAGATCGCGCTGGTCGTAGATCGCCGCGGGCAGGTATTCGCGGAACCGCGTTGTCGCGCGCACGCGGTAGCGCACCAGCCGGAACTTGGTGTCGCCGAACTCGTGGCGGTCACCCCGGCCGCGATCGCGGTTGGCGATGATCTGCGCGTTCACCGCCGCGTTCAGGTCGAACTCGTCGGCATGGTTCTCGCCGAGCGGCACCTCGCCGAGCTGGCCGCGGCTGGCCTTCAGCAGCTCCGGGCCCGGCCGCTCCAGGTCGTCGATCCACTCGTCCCACTCCGCCTCGATCTCGAACTTGCCGGTGCTCGGCCCGTGCAGCCGCATCGGCGAGCGGAGCTGCGCATGGTGGTCGCCGAGCGCGCGCGAGACGCCGAGCTTCAGCAGTTCCGGCTCGCAGACCGGCTGCTGCGTCGCATGCACCAGCGTCAGCGGGCGATAGGGCGAGAGCATCCAGTGGCAGCCGAGCTGTGCCATCACGCGCACAAATGCCCGATCGCCCGCGCCGTCCACCCAGGAGGGCAGGCCGAAGGCATCGAGGAAATCCTTGTGCACCAGGCTTGCATAGCGCAGCCGGACGATCCGCCCCTTGGGCACGAACAGGGTCAGCTCGCGCGTGGTCTCGTCCCAGTGCGGTGCGCCCGCATCGGCGAAACTCTCGCCGCAGGGCAGCGATGAGACGGACTGAGCACGCTCGGCGAGCCTGATCCGCAGTCCGACCGTGTCGGGCCAGCTCTTGCCGTAGGCGACGACGAGGACGAGCTCCTGGCTCGGCGTGAGCACCACCGCGGCACTCGGTCCGAGCACCATCGGCGCGGTCACGCCCGGCAGGGCATGGCCGGGCGCGGCCCGCAGCGCGATCCCGCCGGCCGCGCCATCGGGCAGATACGGCGTCGGCACCAGCGCCTCGCGGTGGACGACATACTGCCCGCCGGCGAGCCGGTCGCCGACCGGATTCGCGGCAGTCGGCCCCTGCGGCGGCAGCGTATCGGTGGTCGCGACCTCGGCGACGGATTTCGGCGTGATCAGCTCCACCTGCGTGCCGGGGCCGGTGTCATAGAGCGAGCCCGCCTCGCGCGCGGCGATGCCGTACGCCGTCCTGATCGCGGCGGGATCGCCGAACAGGGGGTCGAACAGCCCGTGCTGCTCGCATTGCAGCTGCGAGGATTTGGGCGGCACGACGTGGCGCTCGTTCAAAGCGCCGTACTCGAAATCCTGCGAGGCGGGCAGGCCGATGGCGGCCACGAAGTCGGGCGAGAGCAGATACGATGCCGCATCGGCGTTCCAGTTGCTGCGGATCACCATGCGCTCGAGCGACTCGCCCTCGCTCACGCGTGCGCGCTGCACCAGCACCGGCGGATCGACCGGCTCGAAGCGCCAGTAGCCCACAGCATCGGTGGCGTTCTCGAGTTCGCCAAGCGAGGGGTCGTCGCGCGCGAGGCTGTTGCCGGCGAGATCGACCACGCGCGCGCGCAGCCGGTAGAGCTGGCCGAAACGCAGCTTCGGCAGGCTGCCCTTGCGCGCGGTGTAACGCACGGCGACGCCGTTGCCGTTGTCGGCCGCATCCGTCACCTCGGTCGTGACCTCGGCCTGAAGCTCGCTGTCGGGCACCTTCTCGGCACGCAGCGTGCGCCCCGGCCGGGGCGCCGCGAGGCTCCAGCCGGTCCAGCGGAACATCGTCTCGTTCAGGTAGTGATCGTCCGGGTCCACCCCCTCGCTCGCCGTGCTGGTGGTCGAGGCGCCGCTGACATAGCCCTCGTCGTCCGGGAAGGAGAGTTTCTCGCCCGACTTGATCAGCGTCCAGGTGCCGCTGCGCTCGCAGAGCGACAGCCACTTGCCGGCCGAGACCGGATCGGGCACCGCGGCGACATCAACGCGATAGCCGCGCATCACGTCCTCCAGGAACAGCACGACATTGCCCGCGCTCGCGCCCCCGAGGGCGGTGTTCTTCAGCGCCGCGGCGGCCGCGTCCGTCGCGACCTGCGCCGCGCGGCCGTGGCGCGACAGCCCGAGCCCGCCCGAGCGCAACGCTGCGACCGGCTGGTCGTTGCCGGTGGTGTAGGTGACGTCGCCGTCGGTGCCGAGGCGCAGGCTCTTCGCCACCAGCCCCTGCGCGGAGACGACGAAGTCGACCGTCTTGAGCGCCGTGCCCTCGGGATCGACCTGGTGCAGGTCGAACGGGGTGCGCCTCTTGTCGGCACCGTAGCGGTCGTTGCTGCCTTCGAGGCGCAAGAGGCCGCGCTGGTGGTCCGCCGTGCGCGGCCGCGTGAGGAAGCGCTCCTTGTCGGCTTCCCAGGCGGTGCGCGGCGTGGCGTCGGTGCCGGCCTGCGGAGTCGTCCACGAGACCTGAACCTGCAGCAGTCCCACCGCACTGCCGGCACCGATCATGGTGTCGATCGGCGAGCTGGCGGGCAGGGCGAAGTCGAGGATCAGGCCGAGCGCGCGCAAGAGCGCCGGCATGTCGCCATAGGAGGCGACGATGCGGTGGAAGTCGAACTCGGGCGGCTTGGGCGATGGCGGCACGTCGGCGAACGAGGGTCGGCGCAGCGTGCGCTCGGCCGCGCTCGGCGGCTCGCGGCGATAGAACCGCATCGCCTGGTAGAGCGTGTACTCGTCGGCGGTGGTGAACTGGCTCATCACCGGCGCGTCCGCCCCCCCGCCGGCGGGATCGTTCCAGTCCGGCGGCAGCAC